>NZ_JBEXSD010000056.1:0-42835 GCF_040613495.1 Nocardioides sp. NPDC006273
TGGCCGCCGCACTGGTCGCGCTCAGCCCGGTGTCGCGGATCGACCGTGCGGTCCCGGCGACGTCCGCGCCGGCGTCGGTGCGGACGAAGACCGTGCCGGTGTCGCGGGCGACCCTGCCGATGCCCGGCAGATCCTCGGGCACGATGACGTCGCCCCACAGGTTCGGGGCGTCAGGGACGATCGCGACCAGTCGCACCTCGACCCTCTGTTTGCCGATGCGCATCCGGCGGGTCTGGCCGACCCGACCGCCGAAGTCGGTGACGTAGGAGGCGGTCACCGCCATCGCCCGGCCGTGGAGGTCGGCGAGGCTCCCCCGCGTCGCCTGCAGACTCCGGGTGGCGGTGGCGCTGGCGACGTCGACGACCTCGACCTCGGTCGGGCCGCCCCCGAACCCGACCTGGGCCCTGCGGCGGATGTCGCTCACGCCGACCCCGGGGACGTCCTGGATCCGCTCCGAACGCTCTGCCTGCTCGACGACCAGCTCCGACCTGAGCGCGGCCCGGTCGGCGCCCTCGGTCCAGTCGGCGCTCGCACCGACCGCCACCACCATCGAGCCGGCCACCGCCATGATGGCGACCACCGGCGCCGCCACCGCGGAGGTCATCCGGCCGCTGGTGCGGACGAGATCACGGGCCAGGTGCGCCGACGGGTCCCGTCCTGCCACCGCGGCGCCCGCGTACGCCGCGAGCTCGGTGTAGAGCAGGCCGCCCACCGCGTTGGCCCCGATCACCGCGACGATCGGCAGGAACATGCCGACGAGCATGGCGAACAGCAGCGGCATCTGGGGTGCGAGCACGGCGGTCGCGACCAGCACACCGGCCGCGGTGAGACCGACCAGAGCCTGCACCACGGTGGGGCGTCGTCGCTCGAGGACCGCCTCGTGAAGCGCCTCGACCGGCTGCGTACGTCCGGCGCGGACGCCCGCGCGCCAGGCCCCGACCAGAGCGACACCGACGCCGCAGGAGGCGGCGATCGCCCATGCGGTGCCCTGGCTCGGCATCGTGAGCGCGACCGGCGTGACCCCGGCCTGGTGGAGGACCCGCAGCACCGGCACCGTCGCGACTGTGCCGAGCAGGCAGCCGGCGACCGTTCCGACGGCCGCGACCGCGACCGCCTCACCGAGCAGCAGCGTCCGCGCCTGACGCGGGGTGGCGCCGAGCAGGCGGAGCAGGCCGAGCTCACGGCGCCGGGTGGCCACCACGAAACCGAAGGTCGAGGAGACCACGAAGAGCGCCAGGAAGAGCGAGATGCCGGCCATGAAGCCGAACAGGGACCCGAGGTCGTCGATCTGCCTCCGGGTCTGCTCGTCCAGCCCGTCGGTGTCAGTGCCGAGCGCTCCCAGCATGTTGGTGGCGAGGGTGATCAGGGCGATGCCACCGGCGAGGGCGACGGCGGCTCCGGCGTACGGAGGCCAGGACTGGCGCAGGGTCTTCAGGCTGTGGGCACCCATCGTGACGACCTTCATCGGGCCACCCCCGTAGCGCAAGCGCCAGAATACGGACGCGGCCCGATGAAAGATC
Organism: Nocardioides sp. NPDC006273; assembly: GCF_040613495.1. NCBI lineage: Bacteria > Bacillati > Actinomycetota > Actinomycetes > Propionibacteriales > Nocardioidaceae > Nocardioides > Nocardioides sp. NPDC006273. The sequence continues at coordinate 1,521 of NZ_JBEXSD010000056.1, forward strand.
CAACGGTCGCTCGCTGACGCTCGCTCATCCCACAGGCTCCAGGTCGGCCATGCGCGCTGCGATCAGGGCCGGGTCGCTGTGCTCCATCTGCCCGACGACCACGCCGTCGGCGAGGAACAGCACGCTGTCGGCGTACGAGGCGGCGAGCGGGTCGTGGGTGACCATCACGACCGTCTGCGCCGGTCCGCGCGTCCCCGGGGCGTCGACGAGGTCCCGCAGCAGCTCGAGCACGTCGCGTCCGGCCTGACGGTCCAGCGCGCCGGTGGGCTCGTCGGCGAAGAGCACGGCGGGCCGGGTGTGCAGCGCACGCGCGATGGCGACGCGCTGCTGCTGACCACCGGAGAGCTCCGGCGGCCGCCTCCGGGCCAGCCCGTGCAGCCCGACCCGTTCGAGCGCCCCGTTCACCTGGTCGCGATCCACACGCCGTCCGGCGAGACGGGCAGGAAGGGCGACGTTGTCGTAGGCGGTGAGAGCCTCGAGCAGGTTGTACTGCTGGAACACGAAGCCCATCACCTCTCGGCGCAGCTTCGTCAGGGTCGTCCGGTTCAGCCCGGCCAGGTCGGCGCCGACGACCCGGACGCTGCCCGCGGTGGGCCGGTCGAGGCCGGCGGCGATCTGCATCAACGTGGACTTGCCCGATCCCGACGGCCCCATGATCGCGGTGAACGTCCCGGCGGCGAAGGCATGGCTCACGCCCCGCAGGGCGTGGACCGTCCCGGAGCGGGACCGGTAGGTGCGGGTGACTTCGTCGAGAAGGACTGCGGGCGGGCCGGGTGGCCGGGGCGCATGGACGGCGTCCGGGAAGGTGGCGGTCATGTTTTCCAGCAAACGCCTCGTGCGCACCGCGCGCACGGGCGCGGACGCCACGGTGGGGTAGCGCGTGCGCTACCCCACCGCGGGGTCATCAGTGCCTAGGCTCGAGGGTGATGAGACCTCCACCCGACGTCTGGGCCGCGCTGCGCTCCTCCCCCTGGCGGCTGCTCGCCTCCAGCTGGCCGTGGCGCGCGCTGGCCTACCTGGCCTCCGGCGCTCTGGTCGGTCTCGTCGTCGCGGCCGCGCTGTTCGTGCTGGTGGGCGTCGGACTGCTCACCCTGGTCGTCCTGGTCGGAGTGCTGGTCCTGGCCGCGATTCCGCTGCTGGCGGCACTCGTCGCCGACGTGGAACGGGTGCGCCTCCGGCTGGTCCTGCCCGAGGCCGGTCCGGAGAAGGCCGCTCCCCCGGACCGGATCGCCTGGAGCGACCGGCTCCGGGCACTGCGCCGGCTGCGGATCTCCGGGCCCGAGGTCGGCTACACCGTGCTGGTCGCCACGGTGCTGTGGCTGGTCGACGCCGTCGCGCTCAACCTCCTCATCACCCTCCCAGGTGTGCTCGTAGCCGCCCCGGTCCTGGTCCGGATCGACGCTCCCGTCGCCTTCGGTCCCTGGCAGCTCAGCACGCCGGCGGAAGCCTGGATCGCCGTCGCGCCAGGGCTGGTTCTGCTGGTCGCCGGCCTGTACGCCACCACCCTCCTCGCCGCCGCCCAGGCCAGCTTGGCGCGGCTCCTGCTCGAGCCGGCCCAGACCCGGCTGACCGCGGCCGTCGCCGACCTGCGCCGGTCCCGCGTCGACCTCGTCGACGCCTTCGAGACCGAGCGCAGCAGGATCGAGCGCGACCTCCACGACGGCGCCCAGCAGCGGCTGGTCGCGCTGACCATGACGCTCGGGCTGGCTGAGCTGGAGGTGCCCGAGGGCGCCGGGCTCGAACTGGTCCGGCAGGCCCACGCCCAGGCGGAGACGGCGCTGGCGGAGCTTCGCGCCACCGTCCGCGGGATCCATCCCCGGGTGCTGGTCGACCACGGGCTCACCGCCGCCGTCCGCGAGCTCGCCGGAGCGGCCGGGCTGCCGGTCTCGGTCGACCTTCGGTTGGATGGCCGCCTGCCCGCGCCGGTCGAGGCCGCGGCGTACTTCGTGGTCGCCGAGGCGCTCACCAACGCGGTCCGCCATGCCGGTGCCCGCTCGGCCCGCGTCCAGGGACAGGTCACCGGTGACCGGCTGGAGGTCGTCGTACGCGATGATGGGGCCGGCGGCGCCGGCCTGCGGCCCGAGGGCGGGCTCGCCGGACTGGCCACCCGTCTGGCCGCCCTGGACGGCCTCCTGGAGGTCACCAGTCCACCGGGAGGACCGACGGAAGTGAGGATGACGTGCCCGATCGCGCTCCCCTGAGGATCGTCCTGGCCGAGGACGCCGCGCTGCTGCGCGAGGGCCTCCTCGCCATCCTCGAGCGAGCCGGCCACGAGGTCATCGCCGCGGTCGGCGACGCGGACGCCCTGCTCGCCTTCACCGACCACACCCGCCCCGACGTGGTCATCACCGACATCCGGATGCCTCCGACCCGCACCGACGAGGGCCTGCGTGCGGCCGCCGAGCTCCGCCGTCGGCACCGCGACCTGGCCGTCCTGGTGCTCTCGGCCTATGTCGCCGACGCCTACCTGGCCGAGCTCCTCGACACCGCAGGTGGCGGCGGCATCGGTTACCTGCTCAAGGACCGGGTCGGTCACGTCCGGGACTTCCTCGACAGCCTGGACCGGGTGGCGGGCGGTGAGACTGTCGTCGACCCCGAGGTCGTACGCGGCCTCCTCGACCGGCAGCGGCTCGACGGTCCGCTCGAGGTGCTCTCGGAGCGCGAGCGCGAGGTCCTGGCCCTGATGGCCGAGGGACGCACCAACGGCAGCATCGCCGCCGCGCTCTTCGTCTCCGAGGCCGCCGTACGCAAGCACGTCGGCAACATCTTCGCCAAGCTCCGGCTCGATCCCGCCACCGACCGACGGGTCTCCGCCGTCCTCGCCTACCTGCGCGAAACCTAGAAGGTGATCCCCCGGGCGGCGAACCGGTCGCGGACCAGATCGGCGGCCGCCTGGCCGTCGCGAGCGGCCGCGGCCGCGTACGTCTCGGCCGCCGCGGCCTGGAAGCTGGTGTCCGGCGCGTAGGAGAACTGGGAGTAGATCAGAGTGGTGTCCCAGTCGCGGGTGGAGAGGCCGAGGTCCTGGTAGCCCTCGCGGATCTCCCACAGCGCCTGGCTCCAGATCTGGCCGTCGTAGTGCACCTGGTTGCGTCGGTCCTCGAGGGTCAGGTCGAGGTCGAAGCTGCGGATGCAGTGCGGTGCATCGGTGTAGGAGGCCGAGTCCCAGTCCATCGGGCAGGCAGGGTCGGCAGCGACCGGCCAGCCGTACTCCGAGGCGGCGTCGAGCCCGACGGTCACGGCGAGGTAGTCGCCGAACGACTCTCCGATCGCGCCGGCGTCGAGGCTGCCGCCGTAGCCGGGCACCTGGTCGGCGTGGACGGCGTGGCCGTACTCGTGGACGATCACCTCGGCGTCCTCGGCATCGTCGACACCGCCCTTGCCCAGCCGGATCCGGAAGGGCTTGTCGGTCTGGTAGGAGTTGTCGCCGCCGTACTGGTTGATCTTGACCGAGAACGGCCCGTCCAGGACGCCGGGGAGCGTCTCACCGAAGCCGAGGGCGTGCAGGTAGGTCTGCGCACGGGTGACCCAGAAGTAGCCCATGACCTGCTCGAACTGGTCCTGGTGGCGGTCGTAGGAGTAGCTGTTGGTGGCGGAGTACGCCGGCGCCCCGGTGCTCGACTCGATGACCGCGTAGTCGCCGCGGAGGTAGCCCGAACCGTCCAGGTGGGTCAGCGGCACCTGGGCGTAGGCGCTGTCCGGCACGGCGCTCGCGGCGTCCTTCTGGTCGGTCAGGCTCTGGTCGTTGCTGGACTGGATCGGGTTGACCATGAAGACGCGGGCGGTGCCCTCGGAGGATCCGCTGCCCGGCGCCGCGGTGGCCGGGCTCAGCGGGACGGCGAACCCGGCGGTGGCCACCAGGCCGGCAGTGACGGCGATCGAGAGTCTGCGCATGTGAGGCATGGTCTTCTCCTTGACTGAACGGCCGTGCGGCCAGGTTCTATACCGCGAGGATGTCCTTCGCGAGGAGTTCCTCGAGAGGCAGGTGGGGGTCGAGCTCGATCCCGAAGCCGCGGGCGTGGCCATCGATGACGAACCAGATCGACTGCGCGGTGAGCCGCTCCAGGGTCTCGGCGGGCAGCCGCTCACCGGTGCGGGTCAGCCACCGGCGTACGGCACCGAAGACCGCGCCGACGAGACCGTAGATCAGCGGGTCCAGGGCCTCGGCCTCCTCCTCGGTGGGCTTGCCACCGAGGGCGATGACGGCGGTGCCGACGATCGCCGAGATCCGGCCGGCGAGCTGCTCCATCCCCTGCTGGAAGGGACCTTCGTCGCCACCGTCGATGTCGTGGTCGGCGGCGAGGTGCAGCGCGGGGTGGGCCCGGGCCCAGCGGACGTAGGTGCCGATGATCCGCTCGATGATCTGCGGGACGGTGCCGTCGAGGGTGATCCCGGGCATCAGGTCGGACCAGAGCCCGTCGAGGATCGCCTGCTGCACGGCCCGGTCGAGGTCGGCGCGGTCCTCGAAGTGACGGTAGATGACCGTGCGGGACAGACCGGCGCGCACCGCGATCTGCTGCACCTGGACGTCGGCGCCGGGCTCACCGGCCTCGATCACCGCGATGGCGGCATCGATGATCTGCTGACGGCGCTGCTCGTTGTGCTTGCTCCACCGGTCCTGCCGACCATCACGCTTCTCCCCGGCCACCCGCGTCTCCCCCTGCTCCCCGTGCTGCATGTCTCGCGTCGGCGTCGAGAGCGTCTCAACGCTCCTTGCGACGTCCAAGAGAGTATCGGGGTTTCCGTGACTTCGCGGCGATGCCCCGCATCTCCTCGACATCGGTGATCTTCACGCGCGGACGACCGGCCTCTGCGCCACGCCGCTTCTCCTCGCGGTCGATCGCCTGCCAGCCGGCCAGGTCCACCATGCCTGGCTGGCGGCCGCGTACGACCGCAGTGATCTCTGCGGCGTCACCGACCGGTGCGGGGATGCGGTCGGCGTCGAGGTCGTCGAGGACCTGCTCGACGGTCTCCTCGGCATCGGACTTGTTGGTGCCGATGAAGCCGTTCGGGCCGCGTTTGACCCAGCCGGCCACGTAGACGCCCGGGAGCACCCGGCCGCCCTCGTTCGGGACGGTGCCGGTCGCGGCGTCGTAGGGAAGATCGGCCACGGGCAGGCCCTTGTAGCCGACCGCGCGCAGCAGCATCCCGGTCTCGAGGACCTCGGTCTCGCCGGTGGGGACCGCTCGGACGGTGCCATTCGCGTCGCGCTCGAGGCGGTTGCGACCGACCTCGACCCCGGTGACCCGATCGGTGCCCAGCACACGCACCGGCGAACTGAGGAAGCGGAGCACGATCGTACGCAGCCCCGGGCGCAGATCGCGTCCGGCGAGCTCACGCAGCAGCCGGGTGGTCGTCGCACCGCCGGCGAGTGCATCCTCGAGCGGAAGATCGCCCGTGTCGACGACCACGTTGACGCCGGTGTGCCCCATCAGCCCGACCAGCTCAGGGACGGTGAAAGCCGCCTCCCCGGGCCCCCTGCGCCCGAGGATGACGACCTCCTTCACCGCGCTGTCGCGAAGGACCGCCAGCGGCCCGTCGGCGACGTCGGTGCCCGCGAGCCGCTCCGGATCCTCGGCGAGGATCCGGGCGCAGTCGAGCGCCACGTTCCCGTTGCCGACCAGGACGACCCGCCCCGACGGGATCGACTCCGCGTCGAGGTGGACCGGCAGGTCCTGCTTGTCGGGGTGGCCGTTGTACCAACCCACGAAGTCGGTGGCGCTGAGCGATCCGGGCAGGTCGTCGCCGTCGATCCCGAGCGCCCGGTCGCTCGCCGCACCGACGGTGTAGACGACCGCGTGGTAGCGCGCGGTCAGCTCGGCGTGGGAGACGTCCTTGCCGACCTCGACACCCAGGAAGTAGCGGAATCCCGGCTGCGCCTCGATCTGCGCGAAGAGCTTCTCGACCTGCTTGGTGTTCTGGTGGTCGGGCGCGACGCCGGCCCGGACCAGGCCGTACGGCGTCGGCAGCCGGTCGAAGACGTCGACGCTGATCTCGGGGTGCTTGAGCAGCTCGTCGGCGGTGTACATCCCCGCCGGCCCGGCCCCCACCACGGCGACCCGGAACGGTCCGGTTCGGGTCAGCCGGCGCTGGGGGTGGACCAGGGCGAGCGGAGTGCGGTCTGAGTGCGGGAAGACCTCGAAGTACTCCGCGTTGATGGCGAGGAACGGCTCCTGCGCGGCGGTCAGGGTCGTGTGCGGCACGATCGCGTCGGCCGGGCAGGCCGTGACGCAGGCGCCGCAGTCGACGCAGCTCTTGGCGTCGACGTAGAGCATCTCGGCCTCACCGAAGCCGGGCTCGCCCGGGGCGGGGTGGATGCAGTTGACCGGGCAGGCGACCACGCAGGATGCGTCTGCACAGCACGACTGGGTGACGACGTGAGGCACGTGTGACTACCGTTCTGGGCCGGTGGAGGTGATCAGTAGGAGGCCGCGCGCGGCTCGGCGCGGAAGCGCGAGGCGCGCCCGTCGATGCCGGTCAGCTTCCACAGCAGCTTGGCCGGACCCTTGCGGATGCCGAGGTTGTCGGCCAGGAGGCGCACGTCACCGAAGAGGTCACGCAGCAGCTTCTCGGACTCCTCGGACTTCCACCAGATCTCGCGGGCGACCTCGTCCGGGATTCCCATGTCGTAGCGGGCCTGCTTGCTCGGGACCATGATCACGTCGCACAGCAGCCGCATGATGACCGGGAAGATGTAGGCGAGCAGGGTCTTCTTCACGCGGCCGAGCTCGGGCACGTGCTGCTCGAGGTACTGGTGAGCGAAGCCGATGTGGCGGGCCTCCTCAGCGATGTGGATCTGCATGATCCGGTTGGCCGCGGGGTGGCTGCCGCCGGCGCGCATCGCGCCCTTCTGCAGGTGGTCGATCGGCTCCTCACCGGCGAGGATGCCGGTGAAGAACGCCTCCGGGAAGAATGCACCCGCCGAGGCCATGAAGGGCACCAGGACCTTGAAGTAGGTCGGCGCACCCGCCACGTCGGGGTTCACCCGGTTGACGAACTCCTGGAACATCTGGGTGTGGTGGGTCTCCTCGGTCACCTCGTGAGTCGCGTAGCGGAACTCCGGGTTGTTGTTCTCCGACCAGACCAGGTGGTTCATCACGCCGCCGATGAGCAGCTGCTCGAACTGCAGACCGACCTTGGCGACCTGGGCCCAGCGGTACATCCCGATCTCGATCTGGCGCTCCTTGGACAGCGCCTTGTACCACGGGTGGGCACCGATCTCGTCGGCGTCGTTGAGGATCCAGCGCTCGTCGTCCGGACGCACCTCCAGCTCGGCGGAGTCCCAGTCGATGTCCTTGAACGGGTCGAAGTGGACCTCCACCGAGGCCTCCGACAGCGTGCGGAGCGTGTCGAGGTAGGCCTGCTTGCCCTGGCGGACGTATCCGGTGGACTTCTCATCCTGAACGGCGGTCATGATGATCGCTCCTTCTGCACCGTTGAGTTCTGCGTTGAACCACTGACTACGTGACCCACGTTACCCGGACACGCGTCCCGATAACAAGAGTACGCGCGACTTAGTGTCGCGTTTATTTCTCAGTGGTCCGTGGTGCCCGGAAACGCCACGAGGGCGGTGCGTGAAACTCACGCACCGCCCTCGGGATGTCGGGTCAGACTTGCTCGTGCGACTCCACGGCAGCGACGATCCGCTCGATGGCCTCGTCGACCGGGATGCCGTTCTCCTGGCGGCCGTCGCGGTAGCGGAAGCTGACCGCGCCCTTCTCGACGTCCTCGCCACCGGCGATCAGCATGAACGGGATCTTCTGCAGCTGCGCGTTGCGGATCTTCTTCTGGAAGCGGTCGCTCGACTCGTCCACCTCAACACGTACGCCTACCTTCTTCAGCTTGCCGGCGATGTCGTAGACGTAGTCGTTGAACGCATCCGCGACCGGGATCATCTCCACCTGGACCGGGGCGAGCCACGGAGGGAAGGCACCGGCGTAGTGCTCGACGAGCACGCCGAGGAACCGCTCGATGGAGCCGAACTTGGCCGAGTGGATCATCACCGGCTGCTGCCGGGTGCCGTCGGCGGCCTGGTACTCCAGGTTGAACCGGTCGGCGGAGGGCTGGTTGAAGTCGTACTGCACCGTGCCCATCTGCCAGGTCCGGCCGATGGCGTCCTTGGCCTGGACGGAGATCTTCGGGCCGTAGAAGGCCGCGCCGCCCGGGTCCGGGACGAGCTCGAGACCCGTCTCGCGGGCCACGTCCTCGAGGATCCTGGTCGCCTCGGCCCAGTCCTCGTCGCTGCCGACGAACTTGTCCTTGTTGGCGTCGTCCCGGGTCGACATCTCCAGGTAGAAGTCGTCGAGGCCGAAGTCCTTGAGCACGGTCAGCATGAACTCGAGCAGGTGCTTGACCTCGGCCGGCGCCTGCTCCTTGGTGCAGTAGGAGTGGCTGTCGTCCTGGGCGAAGCCGCGCACCCGGGTGAGGCCGTGGATGACGCCCGACTTCTCGTTGCGGTAGACCGACCCGAACTCGAACAGCCGCAGCGGCAGCTCGCGGTAGGACCGCCCGCGCGAGCGGAAGATCAGGTTGTGCATCGGGCAGTTCATCGCCTTGAGGCGGTAGTCCTGACCGTCCACGTCCAGCGCCGGGAACATGCCGTCGCCGTAGTAGGGCAGGTGGCCGGAGGTGTGGAAGAGCTGCTCGCGCGCGATGTGCGGGGTGCCGACGTACTCGAAGCCGTGCTCGATGTGCTTGGCGCGTACGTAGTCCTCCATCTCCCGCTTGATGATCCCGCCCTTGGGGTGGAAGACCGGGAGCCCGGAGCCGATCTCGTCCGGGAAGGAGAACAGGTCGAGCTCGCGGCCGAGCCTGCGGTGGTCGCGGCGCTCGGCCTCCTCGATCCGGGTCAGGTGGGCCTCGAGCGCCTCCTTGGACTCCCAGGCGGTGCCGTAGATGCGCTGGAGCTGCTTGTTCTTCTCGTCCCCGCGCCAGTACGCCGCGGCGCTGCGCATCAGCTTGAAGGCCGGGATCCGCTTGGTGGTGGGCAGGTGCGGGCCACGGCAGAGGTCCTTCCACGCGATCTCGCCGTTGCGGTCGAGGTTGTCGTAGATGGTCAGCTCGCCGCCACCGACCTCGGCGCTGGCGCCTTCGGCCGCTTCGCCGGCGTTGCCCTTGAGGCCGATCAGCTCGAGCTTGTAGGGCTCGTCGGCCAGCTCGACGCGGGCGTCCTCGTCGGTGGTGACCCGGCGGGAGAACTTCTGGTTGGCCTTGATGATCTTCTTCATCCGGGACTCGATCTTGACCAGGTCCTCGGGCACGAACGGGGTCTCGACGTCGAAGTCGTAGTAGAAGCCGTCGGTCACCGGCGGGCCGATCCCGAGCTTGGCCTCCGGGAAGAGCTCCTGCACGGCCTGCGCCATCACGTGCGCGGTCGAGTGGCGCAGGATGTCGTGGCCGTCCTTGGAGTCGATCAGGACACCCTCGACCTCGTCGCCGTCGGCGAGCTCGTAGGCGAGGTCCTTGAGGCTGGACTCCTCGGAGCCGGCTCCGACCCGCGCCGCGATCACGTCGGGGGTGTCCGCGAAGAGCTCCCACGCCTTCGTGCCCGTAGTGACCGTCCGTTCCTCGCGCCCGTCGGGGGTGAGTACGGCGATCTTGATCTCGGACACGGATGCTCCTGTGGGTTCCGGTGGTGTGTGGACCGCGATGCTCGCGCGGCGTCCCGATCGTATCCGTCGCCGACGGCGTACTGCGAAACAGGCGACGGGCTTCGCCCTGCGGCCGCAGGGCGCGGGCGGGACGGCGCGAGATCACCGGAACCCGTTGGGGCATACGACTAGACTTTCGATGCCTCGATCGGCGTCCCTCCCCGTCTGATGTGAAAGACCTCGTGCTCCCCACCACAGGCCCCAAGTCCCGTCTCATCGACCCGTCTCGCCGGGTCGCCCGGCTACAGCGACGTACGTCGCTGGCGACCGTCCTGATCACCCTGGGCCTCGGCGCGCTGGCGATGCTGTTCCCGGCCACCGTCGTGGCACAGCAGGCCGCCGACCGATGGAACAGCGGGCAGTGGGCGGAGGTGAACGTCGTCGAGCGGTGCGAGTTCGACAGCGGCACCGGCGAGATCATCTCCTGCCAGGGCCGGTGGCGCGTCGACGGCGAGCAGGTCACCGGAAGCATCCACGGCACGCTGCGCGACATCGGCCGCGACCCCGATCCCTCGAAGGCGACCTACCGGATGTGGGTCGTCGACTCCGACGCCTACGGAGAGCACGCGATCAACCCGTGGCCGGCCCGCATCCTCGGGACGGCCCGCGAACCGGTGCTCTGGGGCGGGATCGCGCTCACCGTGCTCGGCCTGGTGGTGCTGCCGACGCGGCGAGCGTGGCTGCGTACGCCGGGCGAGGAGCCGCTCAGCGAGGACCCTTCGACAAGCTCAGGACATCGCCTCGGCATCCGGCTGAGCACCCACCCCGCGCACGGGCGGGCGTGGCTGGCGCCGGTCGGGCTGGCGCTCGGCCCGGCGCTCATCGCGCTCGGCGCCTGGGGCGCCACCCGGCCCCGACTGCCGACGGTGCTCGTGCTGGCCGGATGTCTGGTTGCGCTCGCCGGGCTGATCCTCGGATTCCGGCTGGCCTGGCTCGGGCTGCGGCGTCCGTTCGCGGTGGATCTCGGGCTCTACGAGGGCGGCCTGGTCCTGGACTACGCCCGCCACACCGACGTCATCCTCTGGGAGGACGTGACCAGCATCGACACCGGTGTCGTCGACGAGCGCAGGGCCAACCCACGCATCGACGTCACCCTGCACCTGGTCACCGGCACCGCGCTCCGGTTGCCGCGAGTCGACCATCAGCACTCGTTCACCGCCCACCTGCACCGGATCACTGCTGACGGGTCGCTGCGGGCAGGCTGAGGTAGCCTCAGCGCCGATGACTCAGATGCGCGCAACCGTGGTCCACAACGGCGAGCTCTCGGTGCGGTCGGTGCCGCGACCGGAGCCGGGGCCGGGACAGCTGCTGATCAAGGTGCTCCGCGCCGGGATCTGCGGCTCCGACCTGCACGTCCGCGAGCACAGCGACGAGCTCAACGAGGTCGTGACCGAGCTCGGCTACACCACCGCGATGACCCCGGAGCAGGAGATCGTCCTGGGGCACGAGGTCCTGGGCTCGGTCGTGGCCTACGGACCCCAGACCCGCGGTCGCTGGAAGCCGGGCACCTCGGTGACGGCGCTGCCGGTGCTGCGTACGGACGGGGCGATCCACATGGTCGGCTTCGACGTCGACTCCCCCGGCGGCTTCGCGGAGTACTGCGTCGTCCAGGAGGCGTTCACCTTCCCTGTGCCCGAGGAGGTCGAGCCCGAGCGGGCGGTCTTCACCGAGCCCCTCGCCGTCGCCCTCCACGCCGTACGCCGCGGCGCGGTCTCCGCGCGGCGCCCGGCCGTGGTCATCGGCTGCGGCCCGATCGGCCTGGCCGTCATCTTGATGCTCAAGGCGCAGGGGGTGAAGACGGTGGTCGCCTCCGACCTCTCCCCCGCTCGTCGTGCACTGGCGGTCGAGTGCGGTGCCGACGTGGTCGTCGACCCGCGCGAGTCCTCGCCGTGGGACGCCTACCGGCAGCGTGGTCCGGTGACGTCGTTGCCCGAGTACCTGAGCTTCGGGATCGACGCGATGCAGGTCGTACGCCGCATCCCGCTGCTGCCCTGGGAGACGGTGCTGCTCAACGCCGATCGCCTCGGACAGTCGCCGACCGGGCCCGTGGTCTTCGAGTGCGTCGGCGTGCCGGGGATGCTCGAGCAGATCATGACCGCGGCGCCGCTGCACACGCGCGTCGTAGTGGTCGGGGTGTGCATGGAGCCGGACACGATCCGCCCGGCGGTCGCGATCCACAAGGAGATCGACCTGCGGTTCGTCTTCGGCTACGACCCGGCGGAGTTCGCGCGCACGCTGGAGCTGATCGCCGCCGGAAAGGTCGACCCTTCGCCCCTGCACACCGGCACCGTCGGGCTCGACGGGGTCGCGCAGGCGTTCTCGGATCTGGCCGATCCGGAGACGCACGCAAAGATCCTCGTCGACCCGTGGGCGTGACCGAGCCCACGCGTCCAGGATGCTGGTAGACGGGTCACCTACCAGTAGTATCGGTTTCAACAGCGGCCCGTTCCGGTCTTGCCCCGGCCGCTCTCAGTATCAACTCATCATGGCGAGACACCTCGCTTGAAAAGTTGATTTCTTGTCTCAGCAGAGCTTCAGCGCGCTTGGCGTGCCCGCAGACCTCACCGCCGTTCTCGATCACCACGGCATCACCTCCCCCACCCCGATCCAGGCCGCGACGCTGCCGGACTCCCTCGCCGGCCGCGATGTGCTCGGCCGTGGGCGGACCGGGTCCGGCAAGACGTACGCCTTCCTGCTCCCCCTCGTCGCCCGCCTCGCCGGCGGTCCGAAGGCGAAGTCGGGCAAGCCGCGTGCCCTCATCCTCGCGCCGACCCGTGAGCTCGTCCGCCAGATCGAGGAGGCGCTGCGTCCGCTCGCCGCAGCGGCGGGCCTCAGCATGCAGACCATCTTCGGTGGCGTCGGCCAGAACCCGCAGGTCGTCGGCCTGCGCAAGGGCGCCGACGTCGTGCTCGCCTGCCCCGGCCGCCTCGAGGACCTGATCGCGCAGCGTCACGCCGACCTGTCCTCCATCGAGATCACCGTGCTCGACGAGGCCGACCACATGGCCGACCTCGGCTTCCTGCCCGCCGTGCGCAGGCTGCTGGCGACGACGCCCAAGGGCAGCCAGCGCCTCCTGTTCAGCGCCACCCTCGACAAGGGCGTCAACGTCCTGGTCAAGCAGTTCCTCCAGCAGCCGGTCGTCCACGAGGCCGACTCGGCCCAGTCGCCGGTCTCCGAGATGGAGCACCACGTCCTCCACCTCGCCGCCCGCGAGCACCGCATCCCGGTGCTCGCCGACCTGGCCGCCGCGCCGGGCCGCACCGTCGTCTTCACCCGCACCAAGCACGGCGCCAAGGGCCTCGCCCGCCAGCTCGGCCGCGCCGGGATCCCGGCCGTCGAGCTCCACGGCGACCTCTCCCAGAACGCCCGCGTGCGCAACCTGGACGCCTTCCACTCCGGCCGGGCGACCACCCTCGTGGCCACCGACATCGCCGCCCGCGGGATCCACGTCGACGACGTCACCCTCGTGGTGCACGCCGACCCGCCCGCCGAGCACAAGGCCTACCTGCACCGCTCTGGGCGTACGGCCCGCGCCGGCGCCTCCGGCACCGTCGTGACGCTGATGCTGCCCGACCAGGTCAAGGACGTCCGCACCATGACCCGAGCCGCCGGCATCAAGCCGACCACCACGCGCCTCGAGGGTCCCAACCACCCGATCCTCATCGAGCTGGCTCCGGGCGAGCGCAACCACCCCGGTCCGTTCGTCCCGGTCGCCGCCCAGCAGCCTCCTCGCCGTCCCGCCGGCGAGGGCACCGGCAACCGGAAGAGCCGCCCCGGCTCGCGCGCCCGCAAGCGTCAGCGCACCACCGGCGCTCGCTGATCCACCTGATCCGCTGGTCGAGCCGGCGTCGTCACGCACGACTCCGCCTCGACCAGCGGGGATGAGAACAGCCGGGTAACAGTCCGCCGTATCGGTCATGCGCGGGCGGGTATCGCTTTACTCTCCGCCCATGACTCGGAGGACGGACGTCGCCATCATCTGCGGTGGCTTGGTGCTGCTCGTCCTCATGGGGGCGGGGTGGTTCTTCGTCCTCCGGGACACGACGAACACCTACGACCCGGAGGAGAAGTCGAGCGAGCCGCCGTCGGCCGCCGCCGCGACGGAAACCGCGCAGGCGTTCCTCGACGGCTGGGCACGCGACAAGCCGGCCGAGGCCGGGGCGCTCACGGACGCGGCCGACTCCGCGACGGCAGCACTCCAGGCGTACGCCGACGACCTCGGTCTCACGAAGATCGCCTTCAGCGGGCTGGCGGTTCGCGGATCGTCGTCGGTCAGCGGCACGACCACGGTCGACTTCGACGTGGTGGCGAACGTGGACGGCGGGCGGTGGGCGTACCGGAGCACGCTCGGTGTCATCCAGGACGAGGACGGCTACACGGCGGTGCGGTGGGACCGCACTGTGCTGCACCCCGAGCTCGCGACCGGCCAGTCGCTGGTCGCCGGTGAGCTCACGGACGAGTTCATGACCGCCCGGCCGACCACCGCCGACGGGCGGAAGGATCTCCAGGACGTCCCCTCACTGACCGACATCGCCGGGTCCATCCGGGACAACGCCGACGGCGACGGCGGCAAGCCGGGCCACGGCGTCGCGATCGTCGACGCCGCCGGCACGCAGGTCAAGACGCTCACGGTGCTGGCCTCGTCGAAGGCTCCGGCGATCCGTACGACCATCGACGCCCGCCTCCAGGCGGCCGCCGAGAAGGCCGTCAAGAACCCGGTACTCGACGGGAAGCCGGCCGGGGTCGTGGCGCTGGACTGGCGCACCGGGCACATCCTGGCGATCGCCTACGCCGGGGACAGCGGCAACATCGCGATCAACGCGGTCAAAGCGCCGGGATCGACGCTCAAGATCGTCTCCGCCGCTGCCCTCTTCGACCTCGCGGGGCTGCACCCCGGCAGTGCCGCCCCGTGCCCCGACTCGGTGCTCGCCAACGGGCAGACCTTCGGCAACGACCCCGGCGTCAGTCCCGACGAGGGCGCCACCATCGCGGAGGCGTTCACGGTCTCGTGCAACACCGCGTTCATCAAGGACGGCTTCAACCACCTGGTCAACGACGGCGACGCCTCTGCGCTCCACCGGGAGGCGACCGAGGTGTTCGGGATGGGGTCGTGGTCGATCGGCGGCGGTGTCGGCACGCGTGACCCCTCCATCCCACCGGACGTCGAGCGCGGCGATCAGGCTGCCCAGTTCATCGGCCAGGGCAAGGTCACCGCCACTCCGCTGTTCATCGCCTCGATCGCCGCGACGGTGGCCAAGGGCGGGTTCGAGCAGCCGATCATCATGAAGAACCAGCCGCAGGCGAGGGCTCCCCGCCCGATCTCCGCACGCACCGCCGGCTACCTGCGGACCATGATGAAAGCCGCGGCCTCGCACGGCTCGGCTGCTCCGCGTGTCGGCGACCTCCCCGGCGTCGGCGCCAAGACCGGCACCGCGGAGGAGGGCGACCACACCAACGGCTGGTTCACGGCGTACGACGACCGCATCGCCGTCGCCGCGCTCGTCGAGGGCGGCAGCTCCGGGGTGGACTCGGCGGGCCATGTCGTACGCGACCTGCTGACCGCCGACTGACGGCCCCGTGACTCCGACTTCAGACTGAGGACGGCGCACGTCTCTGGAACTAGGGTTGCCGGGTGACTTCGCATGACACCACCGGTACTCCCGGCCGGCTGGCGACCTTCTTCGCGACCGACGACGACTGGGAGCGGGAGGGTTCGATCTCGGCCGGCGACTGGCTGGTCGGCGTGAGCGTGCTGGTCGCCAGCCTGCTCACCCTGGAGCTGATCCGCGGAGTCGGGACGCTCGACTCCAGCGACGCCCCGATGTGGGTCGAGTGGACAGCGGTGCTCATCGGCGCGGCGCTGCTGGTCTTCCGGCGGCGCTTCCCGCTCACGGTCGCGCTCCTGGCCGGGCTCCACATGTTCGTCACCGGCGTGTGGCTGCCGATGGTGATGGGGCTGCTGCCCATGCAGATCATCTACTTCCTCGCCTTCTTCGCCGGAGCGGCCTGGGCGCGGCGGCGGCGGGACATGGTCGTCGTGATGGGGCTGATCACCTTGTTCATGTTCGCGTGGCTCTCCTGGCAGTTCGCGGTAGGCAGCGGCATCGACGAGATCCGCGAGTCGACCGCCGATTCGGAAGGCTCCTCGCTCGTCGGCCCGGTGACCGCCTTCGTGCTGCTCACCACCGTCATCAACCTGCTCTACTTCGCCGGCGCGATCGTCGGCGGTCAGGTCGCCTGGCGCGGTGCGCGGCAGAAGGCCGAGCTCGCCCAGCAGGCCGCGACCATCGCGGCCCAGTCCGGACAGCTCCAGCGGCGCGCCGTGATCGACGAGCGCCTGCGCATCGCCCGCGAGCTGCATGATGTCGTCGCCCACCACGTCGCGGTCGTCGGCGTCCAGGCCGCCGCCGGGCGCAAGCTCCTCGAGCGCGGTCGTCCCGGCGACGTCGAAGGGGCCACCGAGGCGCTCGGCAACGTCGAGGCCTCCGCTCGCGAGGCGGTCACCCAGATGCGCTCGCTGCTCGGCACCCTGCGCGACCCGGTCGGCGACGAGGAGACGGACGGATCGGCGCACACCGCATCAGCAGAGGTACGCCGCCCCGAGCCCCGCCTCGAGGACCTGCCGGCGCTCCTGGACGAGGTGCGCGAGAACGGGCTGCGGGTGGACTACGAGGCCGTCGGGCCGGTCGACGAGCTGCCCACGCCGCTGGCGCACTCGGTCTACCGCATCGTCCAGGAGGCGCTGGCCAACATCCGCCGCCACTCCACCGCCGACCGCGCCCAGGTCGTCCTCCGCGTCGACCGTTCAGCGGCGTCGCCGTACGCCGAGGTCGAGATCACCGACAACGGCCGGCCCCGGCACGGCACCTCGGGCAGCGGCCTGGGCCTGCTGGGTGTCCGCGAGCGGGCGGCCATCCGGAAGGCGGAGGTCGACATCGGGCCCAGGGCCGTGCAGGGGTATCGGGTGCGGGTCAGGTTCCCGCTCGAATCCTTCGTCCTGCCGGCAGGGGCGACCCGATGATCCGCGTGCTGCTCGCCGACGACCAGCAGCTGGTGCGCTCGGGGTTCCGTCTCATCCTCTCGATGGAGGACGACATCTCGGTGGTCGGTGAGGCCTCCGACGGCGCCGACGCGATCGCCAAGGCGCGCGAGCTGCAGCCCGACGTGGTGCTGATGGACGTGCAGATGCCCGGCACCGACGGCATCGAGGCGACGCGTACGGTGGTCGCCGAGGGACGAGCCAAGGTGATCATCCTGACCACCTTCGACCGCGACGACTATCTGTTCGACGCGCTCGCGGCCGGCGCCAGCGGCTTCCTGCTCAAGAACGCCGACCCCGACTCGCTGGCCGAGGCGGTGCGCGCGGCGGCCGAAGGTCACGCGCTGCTGGCCCCGGAGGTCACGATGCGGGTGATCGGCCGGGTGACCAGCGCCGAGGCGCCTGCCCCGACGCGACCCAAGCCGCCCGCGGAGCTCGCTCTGCTCACCGCCCGCGAACGCGAGGTGCTTCTGCTCATCGGCGAGGGGCTGAGCAACAACGAGATCGCCCGCCGGCTGTTCCTGACCGAGGCGACCGTGAAGACGCAC
Source organism: Nocardioides sp. NPDC006273 (assembly GCF_040613495.1). NCBI lineage: Bacteria > Bacillati > Actinomycetota > Actinomycetes > Propionibacteriales > Nocardioidaceae > Nocardioides > Nocardioides sp. NPDC006273. Next base: position 18,755 of record NZ_JBEXSD010000056.1, read on the forward strand.
GTGTCGGCCTGCCTGGCCAAGCTGCAGCTGCGCGACCGGGTGCAGACGGTGGTCTTCATCCACCGTCACGGGCTGCTGCCCGCGGACCCGTCCAACGGCTGAGGACGGGTTCATCCTCGCGACGGATCCGCCGGGCGGTGCCCTGAAATAGCGTGAGTCCCGTTCGTTTCCGAAACAGAGGAGAATCGATGCTCGAGGTCAGCGGGCTGACCCGCCGCTTCGGCGACATGGTCGCCGTCGACGACGTGTCCTTCCCGGTCCCGTCCGGTGGGCTCACCGGGTTCGTGGGCGGCAACGGTGCCGGGAAGACCACCACCATGCGGATGATCATGGGGGTGCTGGCCGCTCACGCCGGCACGGTCTCCTGGCAGGGGCACGAGGTGACCCGTGAGGACCGGCGCAGGTTCGGCTACATGCCCGAGGAGCGCGGTCTCTACCCGAAGCAGCCGATCCTGGAGCAGCTGGTCTACCTGGCCCGGCTCCGCGGCACGAGCGCCGCGGACGCGCGCCGGGAGATCACCGTGCTGCTGGAGCGGTTCGGTCTCGGCGGGCGCACCAAGGACCCGCTGGAGAAGCTGTCCCTCGGCAACCAGCAGCGCGTCCAGATCATCGCCGCGCTCGTCCCCGCTCCGATGGCGCTGGTCCTCGACGAGCCGTTCTCCGGGCTCGATCCCGACGCCATCGGCGCGATGGCCGACCTGCTGCGCGAGCACGCTCGCGACGGCGTTCCCGTCGTCTTCTCCTCCCACCAGCTCGACCTGGTCGACCGGCTGTGCGACCGCCTCGTGGTGATGGCCCGCGGCCGCGTGGTCGCTCAGGGCACGGGTGAGGAGCTGCGCGCCGAGGCCGCGCTGCGCTACCGGCTCGTCCTCGGTGGCGACGCCGGGTGGGTACGCGACGTCCCGGGTCTCCACGTCCGCGACGTCTCCGGCCCCGAGGCCGAGATCGAGATCGTCTCCGACGGCGCCGAGCAGAAGCTGCTCGCCGAGGCCGCCGCACGCGGGAGCGTGCTCGACTTCCACCGCGTCGTCCCCCGTCTGTCCGAGATCTACCGGGAGGTCACCGCATGAGGACGCAACCTGTCTGGCAGATCGTCGCACGCCGCGAGATCACCGTCCGCGTCACCGACAAGTCGACCATCATCGGCACCGCGATCATGCTCGCCGTGATCGTGGGCGTGCTCGGCTTCGCCGCGTGGAGCGAGAACCGGGAGAAGACGTACGAGGTCGCCTACTCCTCGACGACGTCGCAGGCGATGGTCGAGGGCATCGCCGAACGCTCGACCGAGATCGACGAGAAGGTGCACATCGAGCCTGTCTCCGTCGACGACGCCGACGCCGCCCGGCACGCCCTCGAGGAGGAGCAGGCCGACGCGTACCTGTACCCCGATGAGGACGGTTGGACTCTGCTCACGCTCGAGGAGGCCGACTCCGAGCTGCGCGGCGTGGTCGAGCAGGCGGTCGAGGAGATCGTCCTCGCCGGGAACGCCGACGCGGCCGGCACGAGTGCGGCCGAGCTGACCAAGGGCTCGTCGGTCGCGGTCGACCAGATCGAGGGCGACAGCGAGCTGAGCGCGATCCGCTGGGTGGTCGGGTACGCCCTCGCCATCGTCTTCTACTTCGCCTCGATCATGTTCGGCATGACACTGGCCAACAGCGTCGTGGAGGAGAAGCAGTCGAGGATCGTGGAGATGATCGCCGCGGCCGTGCCGCTGCGCCAGCTGCTGGCCGGAAAGATCATCGGCAACGCCGTCATCGCCGTCGGGCAGATGCTCATCTACGTGGCCGTCGGGTTGATCGGGCTGAGCCTGACCGAGTTCAGCTTCGCGCTGCCGGTGCTGTCGGGCGCGATCGGCTGGTTCGTGATCTTCTTCCTGGTCGGCTTCGTGGTGCTCTCCACGCTGTGGGCGGTCGCGGGCGCGCTCGCCTCGCGCACCGAGGACCTGCAGTCCTCCTCGACCCCGATCACGATGCTGCTGATGGTGATGTTCTTCGGCGCCCTCTATCTCGACGGCGTCGGCGAGCAGATCGGCTCCTACGTCCCGCCGCTCTCCGCTGTGCTGATGCCGATGCGCCTGGTCGAGGGCACCGCCGCGTGGTGGGAGCCGATCATCGCCCTGGTCCTGCTCCTCGCCTTCGGCGCAGCCCTCGTACGCCTCGCCGAGCGCCTCTACAGCCGCGCCCTGCTCCAGACCGGCGGCCAGCTCTCCCTCAAGGCGGTCTGGAAGCTGGAGGAGTAGGTCAGGCCGAGGCCCGCGAGAAGCCGAGGTGCACCGCGAAGCCCGCCAGCAGCCCATCCGCCGTCCAGCGCACTCCGCGCTCGACGCGGGGGCTGCGGCGGAGCAGGCCGGAGGCGGTGATCACCGTTCGAGGCTAAGCCCAGGCCCTCTTCCGTCCGAACGAATTTTCGTTCGCCGAGACGGCTCGCCGCGCCGAATCCGGCCAATCCCGGGACTGGACCGCCCCGAGACGCCAAGGTGGTTTCCGAACCTGTCACCGTCGACCGGAGGAGCCCGGAATGGCCCGAGAAACCCGAGAGATCAGCACCGTCGTGGAGGACCTGCACTACCTGGAGTGCCCGAGGTGGCACCAGGACCGGATCTGGTTCGTGGACTTCTACTCCTACAAGGTCTACTCGGCGCGGGAGGACGGGTCGGACCTCCGGGTCGAGGCGGAGGTGCCGGGCCAGCCGTCGGGGCTGGGCTGGCTCCCCGACGGGCACCTTCTCATCGTCTCGATGCGCGACCGGCGGATCCTGCGCCGCGAGAGCGACGGGTCGCTGGTCACCCACGCCGATCTCAGCGGCCACGTCGACCACCACCTCAACGACATGGTGGTCGACGAGGAGGGCAGGGCGTACGTGGGTAACTTCGGTTTCGACATCATGGCCGGCGCCGACGTGGCCTCGACGGTGCTGCTGCGGGTCGACCCGGACGGCACGGTGGCCGAGGTCGCCGACGACCTGTGGTTCCCCAACGGCAGCGTGATCACCGACGACGGCACGCTCATCGTCGACGAGACCTGCGGCAACCGGATCAGTGCCTTCGACATCGCCGCGGACGGGTCGCTGACCAACCGGCGTACGTGGGCGAAGTTCGGCGAGCTCACCACCCACACCGCGTTCGGGGAGGCGATGGGCGATGCCGTCCTGGCACCCGACGGCTGCTGTCTGGACGCCGAGGGCGCGGTGTGGACCGCCGACGCGGTCTTCGGCCGGCTGGTCAGGGTCGCCGAGGGCGGCGAGATCCTCGAGCAGATCGACCTGGACGGTGGCGTCTTCGCCTGCATGCTGGGCGGCAGAGACGGGAAGACGCTCTACGCCTGTGCCGCGCCCGACTTCTTCGAGGAGCCGCGCAAGGCCAGCACCGAGGCACGGCTACTGGCCATCCGGGTCGACGTGCCCCGCGCCGGTCGCCCTTAGCCTGGAAGAGCCCTCAGCCCTGGACGTCCGGCGGCGGGCCGTCGAGGCGGCCGGCACGGCTGCGGATCGGCACCGCGACGTGGAGCGCGTTGCTCTCGAGCGTGAAGTCGGTCGGCGTCTCGGTGAGGATCTCCCCGTCGAGGTTGACCGGCATCGGCTCGTCGGTGGTGATCCGCACAGCCGTGGTGGTCACGTGGTGCACCTGATCGTGCTCGATGAAGTGACCGCTCTTGAGCAGCCGCGCGATGGAGACGTGGTCGCGCATGCGGCCGCGGACGATCGCGTAGACGTCGAGCAGGTCGTCGTCCACCGAAGCCGCGGGCGAGACGGTGTTGCCGCCGCCGTAGTGGCGGCCGTTGCCGACCGCGACCTGGAGCAGATCGTCGAGCTCCACCGTGTCGTGGTCTCCGTCGGGGAACTCCAACCGGGCGGTGAACGGCCGGTGGTGGCGGTAGGCCTGCAGCGTCGCCACCGGATAGGCCGCCGCACCGATCAGCTTCTTCAGCCGAGGGTCCAGGGCATCGGTCACCGCGACGGACAGCCCGAAGGAGGCCACGTTGAGGTAGCTGTGACCGTTGGCCCGGCCGATGTCGACGTTGATGACCTTCCCCTCGAGCACCTGCCGGATCGCGGTCTGCGGGTCCTGGTCCAGCTCGAGCGTGCGGGCGAAGTCGTTGGCGGTGCCGAGCGGCAGCACGGCGAGCACGACGTCGGTCCCGGCGATCCGGGAAGCCGCGGCGCCCACCGAGCCGTCACCGCCGCCGATCACGAGCAGGTCGGGCTGGTCGGCGGCCACCTCGTCCAACGTGGACTCCAGCTCCTCCCCCGAGTGGACCGCGTAGGAGCGCACGTCCTGGATCCCCGCGTCGCGGAGCATCTTCTCCGACGAGGCCAACGCGTCCTCTCCACGGCGCGAGCCGGCGTTGACGACGAGGGCGACCTTGACGGATTCGCGCGACAACAGCGATTGCATATCCACGTTCAGGAGCGTACGCAACCCCGCCTGAGCGCCTCTTGGCGCGTTCGGGTGAGCTGGGTGTCGGCGACGCGGAGGTGTCAGCCCCGGCTCTGTCGCAGCAGCCACTCGGTGAGGGTCGCCGCAAGCGCGGCCGGCTGGTCGAGGTGAACGAGATGGCCGGCGTCCGGGATGACGGTGAGCTCGGCGCCGGGGATCAGGTCGGCGAGCCGGTGCGCACGGTCGACAGGGATCCAGGCGTCGTCGGAAGTCTCGGTCAGCTCGATCACACTCACGGCCTCGACGCTACCGACACCACACCAGGCGTCAACACCTCCGCGAACATCCCGAACACCGGCTCCCCTGCACGGTTTCGCGGTCGGTAGCCGGTCAGCGTCTTGAGAAGACGTCCGTCCCTCAGTCCCGTCTCGGGATGCACGTCGATCACAGCGCAGCGAGGGATGGGTGCGCCGATCCTCACCGTCGCGTCACCGAGGGCGACCATCCGGCCGGTCCAGCCTTCCTCGGCGTACGGCGTCTCGGCCTCGACCACCACCGTCGACCGGAACCTGGCGATCTCGTCGGCCAGCCCCGGGCGTCCGATCCGCTCGGCGAGATCTCGCACGGAGGCGGTCGTCACCAACGTCACCGCGCCGGCGAAGACGACGTCCCCGCGCCGGGCTCTGGCCAACCGCACCGGACGGTCGAGCCACTGCGAGAACAGTCCGGCGTGCGGTCCCTCGAGCAGCTCCAGCGGGACCTCGTGCCCCCAGTAGTCGCAGGTGACGGTCCGGCCGGTCGGGCCCGGTGCCGCGGCGACCACCTCACCGCCAGGCAGCTCGACATCGAGCCGCTCTGCCGCAAACGGCACGCGCACCGCGACCAGCGACGGGTTCTGGACCGTACGCAGCACCCGCCCTCGTGAGGGATCGGCCCGGTCGACCTCGACCAGCGCGTATCCCCGGTCACCCACGGCACCCCGCTCGTCGAGCATCACCTCGTCGAGACTCAGATGTCGGGTCCCCTTGATCGGCGCGAACCCTGCACGTACGACCCTCAGCTCATCGGTCACGCCCCCAGTCAACCAGCGCTGCGAAACGCCTTGGCACCCTCGGCCGCCAGCTCGGAGTAGCCGGTCGTGCCGGCGCCGAGCAGCTCCTCGGCGGCGCGCTTGACTGCGCCGAGGGCGGCGAAGGCGAACGCGCCGCCCACCGAGATGCGGGCCGCGCCCGCCTCGGCCAGCTCCGGGACCGACGGGCCGCCCGGGAGCAGCAGCACGTTGACCGGGCGGTCGACGGCACCGACCAGGCGACGTACGTCCTCGACGGCGACGACTCCCGGCGCGAAGAGGACGTCGGCGCCGGCCTCCTGGTAGGCCTGCAGGCGGGCGATCGTGTCCGCGAGATCGTCGCGGCCGCGGATGTGGTTCTCGGCGCGGGCGGTGAGGACGAAGCCGTCGCCTGCGGCAGCGGCCGCCGCGGCGACCCGCTCGGCGGCCTCCTCGAGGGAGTAGAACGCGTCCTGCTCGACCCCGGCGTAGTCCTCGATCGAACCGCCCGCCAGACCGGTGGCCGCGGCGAGCCGGAAGGTCTCCTCCACCTCTGCCGTGGTGGCCGCGAAACCGGCCTCCAGGTCGGCCGAGACCGGCACCTGGACGGCCTCGGCCAGCGCGGCCGAGTGCGCGATCACCTCGTCCCGGCTGACCTGCCCGTCGAGCCGTCCCAGGGTCGCGGCGTACCCGCTGCTGGTCGTGGCCAGGGCCGGGAAGCCCAGCGAGGCCAGGACCTTGGCCGAGCCCGCATCCCAGGCGTTGGGCATCAGCAGCGGCGTGCCTGGCAGGTGCAGCGACAGGAAGTTCTCGGCGAGGGACATGCCGCCACCCTGCCACGGGACGGCGCGGCCGAGAACTGATTTCCGGTCAGGCGCCTGGTCGGGTCAGGTCCGCGCCAGCGCCGTGAGGGCCGCCCCGCGCGCCTGCTCGATCGCGTCCTCGGCGATCCCGCACAGCCGTAGGCAGGCAGAGGCGATCGTGGCGACTGTCGTGCTGCCGACCCGGTCCTCGCGACGGAGGCTGACCACGCTCTCGACCATCTGCACGACCAGCTCACCGAGCCCGGGCTCGCCGCTGCTCGCAGAGATCCGCTCCCCCGCCGCCCGCTGCGCCACCCGTCCGTAGCCGGCGACGAGATCCCCGCGCAGGTGGCCATAACGGTCGTAGACCGGAGAGGCGATGACGTCGGGGAGGCGGTAGAGCATGCCGATGTTGTGGGGCATCGCCACCAGGGCGCTCATGTCGCTGACGGCGAGGGCGTAGAGGCCCACCTCCGGGGTCACAGACCCCATCTCGGCCTCGATCTTCCCGGCCTGCTCGACCCGCTCCTGGACCGATCGCTCGAGCAGCTCCGCGAGGATCTCCTCCTTGCTGCCGAAGTGGTAGTAGATGGACGCCTGCCTCAGCCCGGCACCGTCCGCGATCTCGCGGGTGGTGGTGCCGGCATAGCCGCGGCCCACGAAGAGCTCCGCGGCGGCAGCGAGGATCTGATCTCGGGGGTTCGCCGCAACCTTGCCCGGGAGCAGCCGTGGGCGGCCGCGACCCGGACGCGGCGAGATCTGTGACACCGTGGCATCGCCTTTTTCTGTCGTACGATAGATAAGATCGGAGAGAGCAAGTTTCGCACTCATATCGAAAGAGTCAAGCGCCGGGCGACGTGTCCGCCGCGAACTCTCAGTGAGTGAGCTTGAGGCCGATGACGCAGCCGACGAGAGCGACGATCAGCAGGACGCGTACGGCGCTGATCGACTCGGCCCCGGTGGCCATCGAGTAGCCGACGGTGAGAGCCGCGCCGATCCCCACCCAGACTGCGTACGCTGTGCCGATCGGCAGCGTGCGCATGGCCAGGGCAAGGCCCGCCAGACTGCCGACGAGAGCGACGACGAAGACCACCGACGGGACCAGTCGCGAGAAGCCCTCGGTACGCCCCAGGGCGAGCGCCCACACAGCCTCGAGGACGCCTGATCCAACAAGAAAAATCCAAGACATGACCAACTCCAGACGGCCGTCTTGTCGCGCTTCCGGGTACGGCTCCCTCGTCCGGCAGCCGGTCTCGGCTGACGTCTTCGACATTAGCAAAACTGTCACTCGATAGAAACTTCTGAGTGCCGCAGAACGCTACGTTCTCCGTCACAGGATTCAGGCCGATTGATGGGATGATGCGGTGGTGACATTCACCGTCGGCTTCGTCACCGGAGCCACCCCCGACAAGTGGGCCAGTATCTGGCGTGACCGCAGCCGCGAGCGACTCGAGCTCGTCCCGGTCTCCGAGGGGGATCAGGAGCGGCTGCTGCGCACCGGCGAGCTCGACATGTGCCTCGTACGCCTCCCCGTGGACCGCGAGGGCCTGCACTGCATCCCGCTCTACGAGGAGCAGCCGGTCGCCGTGATGGGCCACGAGCACCTGCTCTCCCTGCTCGAGGAGGTCACCCTCGACGATCTCGCCGAGGAGCAGCTGGTCATCCCCGAGCGCGGAGGCTGGACACCGAGCGCCGAGCAGCTGGCCTGGCCGCCGATGAGTGAGGAGGACGCCGTCGAGACGGTCGCCGCCGGCACCGGGGTGGCGATCGTGCCGCTGTCGATCGCCCGGCTGTACCACCGCAAGGACGCCGTCTTCCGGCCCGTGGTCGGCATCGCGGCCACGACCGTCGGCCTGGCCTGGCTGATCGACAACGAGGACGAGCGCGTGCAGACCTTCATCGGCATCGTCCGTGGCCGCTCGCGGAACTCCTCCCGCAGCTGAGAGATCGCGCAGGAATCCAGCAAATGCCGGGTGAACGCCTGGCGACATCTGGACCGGCCGGCCTCATTCCACCCAGCGGTACCGGTTCTCGTCCCTAGACTCTGCCCGATCAAGGACAGAAGGCAGGCTTCTCAGGTGAACCGCACGGGGTGGACGACCGTCGTCGCAGGCGGTCTGGGACTGGTGCTGCTGGGGTGGTTCCTGGTTGCCAACGTCCTCCCGGACGGTTTTGGAACGGGCCGGCTGCCGGATCCGGTGACGTTGAAGGTCGCGGCCGGCTCCGAGCTCGACGACGTCCTGTGCGCCGGCGGCACCAGCAAGGCCGAGGAGTCGACCGGCACCCCGGTCCGCTGCAAGCCCGGCGCGCTCGTGAAGCGGCTCCGGAAGGAGACCAACGTCGTCCTCGAGCCGGAGTTCATCGGCACGCTCGAGGCCGCCGACGCCATCGTCGCCGACCGAGACCGCTACGACGCCGCCTGGTTCGCCTCCGACGACTACCTGCGCCTCGCGCTGGCGGCGAAGGGCACCGACGAGCTGACCTCCTCCGACCCGATCATGCGCTCGCCGGTGGCGCTGGGCGTGCACCACGGGGTCGCCGTCCGGCTGGGCTGGACCGACGGCGCCGAGGTCTCGTGGGAAGAGATCGCCCGGCGCGCCGCCGACGGCGAGCTCGGGTTCCTGATGACCAGCCCCGCCTCGTCCAACTCCGGCCTGTCCACGCTCGCCGGGGTGGCCACCGCTTTCGACGCCGATCCGCCGCTGCAGAGCGAGGATGTCGGCGTGGTTCGGGACGACGTACGCCAGCTCTTCAGCGGTCAGCTCGGCCGCGCGGCCAGCTCGGGGTGGCTCTCGGACAAGTTCCGCGAGAACCCGACGGCCTACGACGCGATCTTCAACTACGAGTCGGAGCTGCTGGCGCTCTCGGAGCAGGTCGACGATCTCGACATCGTCTACCCCAGTGACGGCACCATCGAGGCGACCTACCCGCTCACCCTCGTCGACCCCGAGAAGCAGAAGGCCTACGAGACGGCGGTCGCGTGGCTGCGTACGGCCGAGGTGCAGGAGGAGCTGAGCTCCGTCAGCGACCGCCGCCCGGGCTTGGCGAGCGTGGAACCGTCGGCGGGGGTGCCCGACAACGAGGTCAAGGCGCTCCCGCTCCCCGACGACCTCGGCACGATCGACGAGCTGATCTTCACCTACTTCGACGAGTTCGCACCGAAGACCCGGACGACGTACCTCCTCGACACCTCCGCCTCGATGGACGAGATCAAGATGAACCAGCTGCGCCGGGCCTTCGAGGGGCTGGCCGGCGACGACACCTCGATCAGCGGTCAGTTCAAGCGCTTCCGCAAGGGCGAGCGGCTCGCGGTCTACACCTACGCCGACGAGGCCGCGCCTCTCGGGGACGTCGTCGTCGAGGACCAGCCGGAGCGGGACCCGGCGCTCAACGAGCTCATCGACCGCGTCGGCGACCTGACCGGCCACGGCGGCACCGCCTACTACGACGCCATCGACGCGGCGTACGCAGCCATCAAGGCCTCGCCCGAGGAGGGTGCGACCACCTCGGTCGTGCTGATGACCGACGGCGAGCAGAACGGCGGGCAGTCCTACGCCCAGCTCAGCAAGAAGTACGAATCGGCCTACCGCGATCTCGGTGTGCCGCTCTACGTGGTGCTCGTCGGCGATGCCGCCACCTCGGCCGACCCGAGCCTCGAGCAGCTGGTGAGCTTCGCCGAGCACACCGGCGGCCGCGACGTGGTCGCCAAGGACACCGCCGACCTACGCAAGATCTTCCAGGAGATCCGTGACTACCAGTAAGCCCGCGTCGATGCTCTCCAGGATCGTCAACTCCAACTGGACCGCCGCCGGAGCGCTCGCCGCGGTCCCGCTGGCCGGCGCGGCCGTCACCACCGGGGCCTGGGGCTGGGCTGTCGGTGCCGTCGGTACCGCCGGGATCGCCGTCTGCGTGGCCGCGGCGGCCACTTGGCCAGGGAAGACGCCTCTGCCCCGGCCGCACAGCCCGAACCGGCAACGCTGGCTGCTGCGTACCTACTTCTTCCTCTCCCCCACCCGCATCGCGATGCTGCACGCGCAGATCTACGGCGGCGAGGCCGGCCAGCGACTGATCGAGGTGATGGCCAGGGCGCAGGGTGGCCTCAAGGTCGGGCTCGACGTCCCGCCGGTCTCGGTGATCGGCGAAGGGGTTCGCGAGGAGGCCACGAAGTACCAGCAGGAGCTGACGCACACGCTGACCACCATGGCCGCCGACGTGCTCAGTCACCTGGAGACCGACGGACTGATCCACGGGATGGACGCGGATCTCGACGAGTTCGCGCATCTGGTGGAGGACGACGAGGCCGACGACCAGTTCCTTCAGTTCAAGGTGCCCGCACGAAGTCTCCACAAGTTCGTGATGGGCATCCCGGAGCCGCCCGCAGACGGCCCGGACAACACCGGCAAGATGACCTTCCACACCGGTGGGCTCGACATCACGGTCCACATCGGCACCCGGGGCCGCGAACGCGAAGACTTCAGCGAGCTCGCGAACCTGGAACGCACCGTGCGCCTCGTCGGGGTTCTTCGCGACATCGATTCGGAGAGCTGCACCGCGACCGTCCGTGTGATCGCCGTCTACTGAGCCCCGGGTCGATGTCTGCCGCATGCACGCGGCAGACTTTGACGCATGCTCGAACCGACCGATCTCACCACCCGCGCGACCGAGGCACTGCGTACGGCCTTCGGCACCGAGGCCACGGTCGTCGGGAGGGCGCCGGGGCGGGTCAATCTGATCGGCGAGCACACCGACTACAACGCCGGACTGGTGCTGCCGGTGGCACTCCCCCACGCCACCTACGCCGCGGCCGCGCCGCGCACCGACGGTGTCATCCGGATCGCGTCGGCCCAGGAGTCCGAGGCGTTCACCGGCCACATCGACGAGCTCGGACCGCAGATCGAAGGCTGGGCGGCGTACGTCGCGGGGGTGCTGTGGACGCTGCGAGAGGCCGGCCTCCTCACGGGCGGGCTGGACATGCACCTGGAGTCCTCGGTCCCGCTCGGTGCGGGCCTGTCCTCCTCGGCGTCGGTCGAGTGCGCCACCGCGGTGGCCGCGCTCGGCGTCGCCGGTCGGGTGCTCGACGAGGACCTGCAGCGGGCCGTCGTCGCTGCCGGGATCCGGGCCGAGACCGAGGTCGCCAACGCGCCGACCGGCGGGATGGACCAGTCGGTTGCGGTCTTCGCCGAGGCGGGCGGCGCCCTCTTGATCGACTTCGACTCCGGCGAGCACCGCAACGTCCCGCTCGCCCTCGGGGAGCGCACCATCCTGGTGACTGACACCCGGGTCAAGCACCAGCTGACCGACGGCGGCTACGCCTCCCGCCGAGCCCAGTGCGAGAAGGCCGCCGCCGACCTCGGGCTGAGCTCGCTGCGCCAGGCCACCCTGGACCAGGTCGAGTCGCTGGACGACGACGTCGTCCGCCGCCGGGCCCGCCACATCGTCACCGAGATCGCCCGCGTCGAGCCGACCGTGGCCGCGCTGGGCGCCGGCGACTGGGCCGCGATCGGCGAGCTCTTCGCCGCCTCCCACGCCTCCATGCGCGACGACTTCGAGATCTCCGTCCCCGAGCTCGACCTCGCCGTGGCCACCGCGGTCGAGGCCGGTGCCGACGGCGCCCGGATGACCGGCGGCGGCTTCGGCGGATCGATCGTCTCGATCGTTCCCGCATCCGCCGTCGAGTCGGTCAGCGCGGCCATCGACGAGGCCTTCGCCAAGGCCGGATACGGCGCCCCTGGCCACCTGATCGCCAGCCCGTCGGCGGGCGCGACGTTCACCGAGGCGATGTCCTGAGCTTGTCGAAGGGTAACTCGGTGAGCTCGCACTGACTTCGTGGAGTTCGACGAAGTAAGTGGTTGCTGACCGAGTTACCTCGGTCAGCATCCGCCGCGCCGACTCAGACCAGGCCGGCCTCGGCCAGCGTCCGGGTGGTGGTGGCGATCGTGGCCTCCCGCGCGGCCCGCAGCAGGTCTACGTCCGTCTCGGTGCGGCCCGGGATCGGGTCGGCCGCGCCGGGCGCGAAGGTCAGGGTGCACACGCCGCCATGGCTCCCGGCCCTCATCTCCGCGACCGCGCTGCGGTAGCGGTCCGGACGGCTCCGGTAGAGGTCGCCGAGGTCGGGGTTGACCCGGCGCAGGTAGCGCTCGATCACGCGGTCGGCGCGCCCGTAGAGCGGCGCCGTCCCGAACGGCCGGGTCGCCAGCACGATCGCATGCGTCGCCCCGAGCGCTGCCGCCGAGGCGACCGGCACCGGCTCGACCAGCCCGCCGTCGAGCCAGCGGCGGCCGCGTACGGTCACCGGGAGCCCACCGGCGAGCGGCAGCTGGCTGGAGGCGATCACCGAGTCGGCGAGGTCGGTGGGGCCGGTGAAGTCGGTGAGCGGGACGGACTTCGCCGTCACCACGTCGGTGGCCACCGCCGCCAGCCGGGGCGCGCCGTCCCGCAACGCCAGCGACCACTCGAACAGCTCCGCCGAGCGGGCGGTGATCCCCCGGGTGTCGACCATCGACTTGCGGCGCAGCATCCGCCCCGCGCCGATGTACTCCGGCGAGGCGAACACCGAGGCGTACGACTCGCTGAAGGCGCCGATCGTCCCGGCCGCCACCGCGGTCGCGTTCGCCGCGCCGGCGGAGGTGCCGACCACCAGGTCGACCGCATCCAGCAGGCCCCGGTCGGCGAGCACCGCGGCCATCGTCGCCGACAACATCCCCCGCATCCCGCCGCCCTCGATCACGAGAGCCAGGGTCGCCTCGTCACCGTCGTTCCGACTGTCCGCGCCGAGGCGGTTCCGGAGCAGCTCGGCCACCCCCGATTGCAATGCGTCCACGCCTGGATTGTGATGCTACTGGCGAGTAGACCGCTCACTGGGGTCACTCCAGCGCCCCAGGACAGGGGCGCAGGTCACATCTCGTCCGCGACGAGCAGGATGCCGAGTCGGCGCGTCATGACGCGCCGACTCGGCATGCATTCCGGTCAGGATGAGCCGACTCGGGCCGGGGTCTACTTCAGCTCGGCCGAGGAGAGGCCCAGGACGCGTCGCGCCACGATCAGCTGCTGGATCTGCTGGGTGCCCTCGAAGATGTCGAGGATCTTCGAGTCGCGCGCCCACTTCTCCAACAGCTCACCCTCGGAGTAGCCGATCGTGCCGGCCAGCTCGACGCAGGACAGGGTCACGTCGGAGCCCATCCGGCCGGCCTTGGCCTTTGCCATGGACGCTTCCTTGGAGTTCGGCTGGCGGTTGTCGGCCATCCAAGCGGCCTGGAGCATGAGGAGGTACGCGCCCTCGTAGTCCGACTCCAGCTGGATGAACTTCGCCGCAGCCGCCGACTGCAGGTGGGCCGGCCGGTCGTAGTCGATCTCGACGCCCGCCTTCTCGAGCAGGTCGCGGGTGTAGTCGAGCGCGGCCCGGGCACAACCGACCGCCATCGAGGCCACCAGCGGACGGGTGTTGTCGAAGGTGGCCATCGCGCCGGCGAAGCCCTCCTTGACGTTGACCTCGGGGCTCCCGAGAAGGTTCTCGGCCGGCACCCGGCAGTCGGTGAAGGTGATGGTGGCGGTGTCGGAGGCCTTGATCCCGAGCTTGTGCTCAAGACGCTCGACCTTCATCCCCGGGGTGCCCTTCTCGACCACGAACGACTTGATCGCCGCCTTGCCGAGCTCCTTGTCAAGGGTCGCCCACACCACGACCGCGTCGGCGCGGTCACCGGAGGTGACGAAGATCTTCTCGCCGTTGAGCACGTAGTGGTCGCCGTCCAGCGTGGCGGTGGTCTTGATGTTGGCCGAGTCCGAGCCGGTGCCCGGCTCGGTGATCGCCATCGCAGCCCAAACGCCGTCGAAGCGCTCGTGCTGCTCGTCGTTGGCGACGCTCGCGATGGCGGAGTTGCCGAGGCCCTGACGGGGCATGGCCAGCGTGAGCCCGACATCACCCCAGCACATCTCGTTGACGGAGAGGACCGAGGACATGTTGGCGCCGTTCCTGACCGACCCGTCGTCGGGCTTCGAGTCACGGCGTACGCCGGTGGCGCCGGCGCCCTCGCCCTGCCCGGACTCGGAGAGCCCGTCGGCCATTGCGGCGAGCATGTCGAGCTCGGTGGGGTATTCGTGCTCGGCCTTGTCGTACTTGCGCGAGATCGGTCGCAGCATGTTCATCGCGACCTGGTGGACCTGCTCGCGCAGCGGCTTGAGCTTCTTCGGGTCTTCCAGATTGATGGCCATCAGACCAGCACCGTGCCTTCCATGATTCCGATGGCACGCAGGTCGCGGTACCACCGCTCGACCGGGTGCTCCTTGACGAAGCCGTGGCCACCGAGCAGCTGGACGCCGTCGAGGCCGATCTGCATGCCCTTGTCGGCACAGAGCTTGCGAGCCAGCGCGATCTCGCGGGTCGCGTCGATCCCCTGGGCCACGCGCGACGCGGCCTTGTAGGTCACCAGACGCATCGCCTGCAGCTCGATGGCGATGTTGGCGACCATGAACGCCACCGACTGGCGGTGAGCGATCGGCTCACCGAAGGCCTCGCGCTCCTTGACGTAGGGCGTCACGTAGTCGAGCACGGCCTGACCGACGCCGATGGACAGCGCGCACCAGGCGAGGCGGGACAGCCGAACGGCCTCGGTGTAGGTCGAACCGTCGGTCTCACCGAGGACTGCCGACGCGGGGACCTTCACGTCGGTCAGAGTCAGCTTGGTCAGCGAGGCGGCGCGGACGCCCATCGCCGGCTCGGACTCGATCGTGATCCCGGGGGTCGAGGACTCGACCAGGAAGAGGGTCGGCTTGCCGTCGAGCACGGCGCCGACGACGAACAGCTCGGCCTCGGTGCCACGGGCGACCAGGGACTTGGCGCCGTTGAGGGTGAACCCGTCGGCGGTCTTCGTGGCGGTGGTGGCCGGCGACAGCACGTCGAAGAGGACCTTGTCCTCGTTGAGCGCGAAGGCGGCCGCCGGAACGGACCCTTCCGTGAAGGCCGGCAGGTAGGTCTGCTGCTGCTCGTCGGTGCCCCACAGCCCCAGCGCGGTCGCGACCGAGCCGGGCGCGAGCGCCGCGACCGCCAGACCGAGGTCACCCTTGGCGAGCGCCTCGGCGACCAGGGTGCCGGCGACCGCGGAACGGGTCTCGGAGATGCCGCCGAGCTCCTCGGGAACACCCAGGATCGGCAGCCCGATCTCGAGGCTCGACTTGAGCAGGTCGTCGGGTGCGGCGCAGGCCTCGTCGGCCTCGGCCGCAGCGGGCCGCACGACCTCCGCGGCGAACTCGGTGACGACGTCGACGAGCATCTGCTCGTCCTCGCTCGGAGTCAGGTCGAAGACGCCCTTGGGGATGGCGTTGGGCACGCGGACGCCCGGAGCGCCCGGCTTGCCCTTCTTCTTGAACGCACGACTGGTCGCCGCCATCGTCTTGAACCCGCTGCGGGTCACCGTGAAGACGGCCTGCTCGGTCTGCTTGCGGACACCGAGCCGGTCGAGCACAGGGCTCTGCGAGAGCTTGCGCAGACCGGCCACGGCGAATCCGATCGGATCACGCGACTCGCCGGACGGGACGCCGTGCGCAACCCCGCCACGTAGGCCTTGGAGGATACTCATGAGCAGAACTGTAACTGGGAGTTACAACGCGGTCTACACCTGGACCAGGTGATGGCGGTAACAAACTGCGTACGAGCGCTTTATAGGGTTGGACCATGGCCGACTCCTCCCTCGAATCCCCCGCTCCCCACGAAGGCGCAGC
This sequence comes from Nocardioides sp. NPDC006273, assembly GCF_040613495.1. Lineage (NCBI taxonomy): Bacteria > Bacillati > Actinomycetota > Actinomycetes > Propionibacteriales > Nocardioidaceae > Nocardioides > Nocardioides sp. NPDC006273. Next base: position 34,695 of record NZ_JBEXSD010000056.1, read on the forward strand.
CCCGCTCGCACCCCACGGCCCCCTGCCCGAAGGCGGGAACGTGCGGCCGATGACCCGTTGGGGAACTCCGGTGATGCACCGGCCCAAGAAGCAGGTCGAGGTCTTCGACGACGCGCTGGGCGCGCTGGCCGCCGACATGGTCGCCACGATGTACGCCGCCGAGGGCGTGGGGCTGGCCGCCGACCAGATCGGCGAGGACGTCGCGATCTTCGTCTTCGACTGCCCCGACGCCTCCGGCCAGCGCACCGTCGGCGTCGTCTGCAACCCGGTCCTGACGTTGCCGGAGGGCGACGACCGCCACCTGGACGTCGACCTGGAGGGCTGCCTCTCCTTCCCCGGCGCCTTCGTGGACTGTGCCCGCCCCGACTGGGCAGCGGTCGACGGCGTCGGCCTCGACGGCGAACCGGTCCACTTCGAGGGCAACGGCCTGCTGGCCCGATGCCTCCAGCACGAGACCGACCACACCAACGGCACCGTCTTCGGTGACCGTCTCTCCGCCAAGGCGCGCAAGAAGCTCACCAAGGAGCACGACCGGCTCGCCAAGGAGTTCCCCACCGACTGGCCCGCCACAGAAGACTCCGCAGACTAGCCCCCGAAGGAGATCCGCTCGCCGCGCCAATCGGTCCTGCGGAGAAACTGCTCCCAGCTCAGTGCGGCGGGATCGATGCGTCGGCTCCACTCCATGTCGCGGTCGTTGCCGAAGTATCCGAGCTCCACTGCGTACTCCGCCATACCGAGGATCTCGTCGACCAGCAGAGGGTTCTCCCCGAGCTCGGGGAAGTAGGTCAGCAGGCCCTCCCTGGAGTGTGCATTGCAGTACTCGGCCTCGAGGCCGGTGACACGGGAGAACGCATCGACCATCTCCCTCGGCGAGATGACCTCGCCGACGACCGGCAGCGCGGCGCCGCGATAGGCGTCCGGATTCGAGAACACCTCCAGAACGGCGGGTCCGGTCGCAGTGAGCGGGTCCACGAACGGGGCCCGGAAGTCTTCAGGAAGATAGAAGGGCATGAGCACCCGGTCGCATTCGATGCGAGGCGCGTAGTACTCCAGCGCGTTCGTGTAGAAGAACGACAGCATGACGAAGGTGTGCCCGACCGGCAGGGTCCGAATGTGCTCTGCGACGAGCGCCTTGTCAGTGAAGTGTGGGGCGTACTTGGTGCCCGACGACCTCTCGTCGACGTTCTCGAGCGCACTGAAGACGACGTGCGCCACGCCGGCCTCGACCGCAGCATCGGCGAGCTGACGCCCGAGGGCGAACTCATCGGTGGACGGCGGCGCAACCGGTGGCGTCATGAGGAAGGCCCCGTCAGCCGATCCGAACGCCCGCACGAGCTCACGCTGATGCCCCGGCTCCAGGGGAACCGTGACGATCTGCGCACCCATTCTCGCGAGATTCTGGGCCTGGACAGAGTCGGCGGCCCTGGTCAGGGCTCGCACCCGGAACCGCCCACTGTCGAGCAGGGAGGCGACAACACTCCTTCCCTGCTTGCTGGTCGCACCCGCGACGACGATCAACGGCTTTCCGGCAACAGACATGGCACTTCCTTCTCTTGTGGACCGGAGCTCATCATATCGTCACATCGCGATATGTAAATGCATGCTGCGGAGCGAGCGGGGCTCAGAGCGTCACATCGGGATATGATGGTGCGTAGGCGCGAGGATGAGGAGAAGACCGTGGCGAAGTCACACGCGACAGGCCCAGGAAGGATCGACCCCCCGGAAGCGGTCGAGGCCCTGAAGGCTCTGGCACACCCCGCGCGGTTGCAGATCATGGACTGGCTGCGAGATCCGCATGGCGAGTTCTCGCAGTGGGAGCCGATCGCTGATCGGGACGAGGTCGGGGTCTGCGTCAGCCACCTGCAGGCCAAGTCAGGGCTAGCCCAATCAACGGTCTCGTCATACATGGCAACACTCGAGCGGGCCGGTCTCGTCCGGTCCACGCGCATCGGCAAGTGGATCCATTACAGACGCGACGAGGACATGATGTCCCAGCTCGCGGAGGTGCTCAGCGGCACATAGCCGCCGTGAAGTCCCTTGCTCGCGAGCTAGGACAACCGGTCCACGACGTACTCGGCGATCGCGAGGCTGGAGGTCGCCGCCGGACTCGGCGCGTTGCGCACTGACGTGATGCCATCGGCGTGGTGGATGACGAAGTCGTCGACCAGCGAGCCGTCGCGCTCGACGGCCTGCGCCCGCAGTCCCAGCCCCGCGCGGGTGACGTCACCCGCGCCGATCTCGGGCACGTAGCGCTGGGCCTCCCCCATGTAGGCCTGCTTGGACAGTACGCCGCGGAGCTCGGTGAAGCCCGTGCGCCAGTGCTCGACGGAGAACCGCCAGAACCCCGGCCACGCCAGCGTGTCGACGACGTCGCGCAGGGTCAGCGACGTCCGACCGTAGCGACGACGGCTCAGCGCCAGGAAGGCGTTGGGGCCGACCTCGAGACCGCCGCCCACCCGACGGGTGAAATGCACGCCGAGGAAGGGATAGCGCGGGTCGGGGACCGGATAGACCATGCCCTTGACGAGGTCCTGCTTCTCCGCGCTGACCTGCATGTACTCACCGCGGAACGGAATGATCCTGGGCGCTTCGGGACCGCCGGCGAGCTCACCGAGCCGGTCGGACTCCAGGCCTCCACAGACGACCAGGTGGTCGACCTGGGTCCGCCCGGAGGCCGTCTCGACGTCGATCCCTCCGGTCGAGCGGTGGATGCCGGTGACCTCCTCGCCGAGGCGTATCTCTCCCCCGGCTTCCGTGATCGTCCGGCCGAGCGTCTCGGCCACCGCGACGTAGTCGATGATGGCGGTCCTCGGCGAGTGCAGGGCGGCCAGCCCCACCGCGTACGGCTCGATGTCCTCGATCTCCTCGCGGCCGACTCGCCTCAGGCCGGGGACGCCGTTGTCGGTGGCCGTCCTCTCCAACGCATCGAAGCGCCCCATCTCGTCCTCACCGACCGCGACGACGAGCTTGCCGCACTCCTCGAACGGGATCCGGTGCTCAGCGGCGAACTCCTTCAGCAGGTCACGCCCGCGGGCGCAGAGCCGGGCCTTGAGGCTGCCGGGCTTGTAGTAGATCCCCGCGTGGACGACGCCTGAGTTGTGCCCGGTCTGATGGGCGCCCAGCCGGCTCTCCTTCTCGAACACCACCACGGTGTCCTCAGGGCGACGCAGCAGGATCTCGCGGGCCACCGCCAGCCCGACGATCCCGCCACCGACCACGCCGACGCGGCTGGATGTCATGGTGCGCTCCTGGGTGCTCGCGGACATGCTGCACGCGACACGTTAGACGCCCGACCGGCGGACCGGAGACGATCGGAATATCCGAGGCGCGCCCGGTCGGCGCCGTGCTAGCGTCGCGGCGATCGTGATCTATTGGCAGGAGGTGAGTCCCGTGCACGCAGCGTCCACAGCGGGTGCTCCCCTGCAGTCCACGATCCGGCGACTGCGCTGATCGCCGTAGGGAGCGCCTCGAATCCCGAAAGGCACTCCCATGAACACTACACCTGAATCGCTGCCCTCACGCGCACTCGTCCTCGGCGGTGGCGGATCGGCCGGCAACGCCTGGTTGATCGGCGTGATCGCCGGACTGAGCGACGGCGGACTGGATGTGACCAACGCCGATCTGGTCATCGGCACGTCCGCTGGAGCGACCGCCGCCGCCCAGATCGCCGGCGCGGGTCTCACTGACCTGCTCGCGGCCATCCTCGACGCGACACCGCCGCCAATCCGGAGCGAGCCGGCACGCCCCGATCGCCGGACGGCCATGTGGATGAACCATCTGGAGCGGACCAACGCCATCATCGCCGACTCCGCAGACCTTGCCGACATGCGCCGGCGGGCCGGTGCGGACGCGCTCGAGCTCGCCGCGGCCGCGGGCGATGAGGGCAACGAGCGGTGGCGCGACACGGTTCGCGCCCGCCTCTCCGGCGTGCACTGGCCCGACCGGCACACGCTCCTCACCGCGGTCGATGCGGACACAGGCGAGCCGGTCGGGTTCGACCGGGACAGCGGTGTCGACCTGGTCGACGCGGTCGCAGCCAGCTGCGCCGGCGGTCCGGCGTACCGGATCGGCGAGAGGCACTACATCGACGGCGGCTACCGGCGCTCCAGCGAGAACGCCGACCTGGCCGGCGGGTACGAACGAGTGCTCGTGCTCTCGCCCCTCGGCGGCAGGACTCGGCATCCGACGGCCTGGCGGAGCGACCTCGCCGCCCAGGTCGACGAGCTCCGTGCGGGTGGCAGCAGCGTCGAGGCGATCCTTCCGGACGTCGACTCGCTCGCGGCGTTCGGCGACAACATGATGAGCCTGGCGACCCGTGCACCAGCCGCGAGGGCCGGCCACGCCCAGGGCCGGCGCCTCGCCGGGCGGTTCGTCGACCTCTGGACCTGAGGCTTGACGCGCGGTGGTCGCGGCGGGCCGATAACCCGTTGCGACCATCCGCGGCGCACCGGAGAATGTTCACGCACCATCACCCACCAGAAGGACTCATCGTGCTGATCCGCGAGTCGCTCACCGCCATCGCGCGCTGACGTCGTAGGCCGCCTCCGGCTCCGATGTCAGCGCCCCGCTGACACGCCCAGGAGCTCGATGAGTACGCAGAAGCCGGCCGTCGTCATCGACGGTCTCACCCTTCGCTGGCCGGACGGCGCCATTGCGCTGGACGGCCTCGACGCAGCCTTAAACCCCGGACGCACCGGCCTGGTCGGCACCAACGGTGCCGGCAAGACGACCCTGCTCAGGGTCGTGGCCGGTGACCTGGCACGCACGTCGGGCTCGGTCTCGGCCAGGGGCCAGGTCCGCTATCTGCCCCAGCAGATCACCGTGCAGACCGATGCCACGGTGGCCGACCTCCTCGGTGTACGTGAGCGGCTGGACGCGCTGCGGGCGATCGAGTCGGGGGACGCCGATCCGCGACGCTTCGAGGCGCTCGCCGACGACTGGGGTGTCGAGGAGCGTGCGCGAGCAGCGCTCGGGATCAACGGACTTTCTGACCTCGATCTCGATCGCCGGGTCGCGACGTTGTCCGGTGGCGAGACCGTCGCGACGACGATGACCGGGATCAGCCTCTCGGGCGCCGAAATCGCCCTGCTCGACGAGCCGACCAACGACCTCGACCGCGAAGCCCGGCACCGGCTCTACGACCTGATCGCGAGCTGGCGCGGGACGCTGCTGGTGGCCAGCCACGACCTGGAGCTGCTCGACCTGATGGACGAGACCGCTGACCTGCGCGAGGGGTCGCTGACGGTCTACGGCGGTCGCTACTCCGCGTTCCAGGAGCACGTGGAGCGTGAGCAGGCCGCAGCGGAGCAAGCTCTGACCACGGCGGAGCAGAGGCTGCGTACGGAGAAGCAGGTGCGGCCACGTGCAGTTGACCAGGAGCCGTACGCGACCGCGCTCACCACGCGGATCGGCTATCTTCCCCAGCGCCTGGACCACCTCGACGACGACCTCACGATCCTCGAGACCGTACGCCGCACCCGGCCCGAGGCGGAGCCCGAGAAGGCCCGCGCGACCTTGGCCGGGTTCGGTTTCCGAGGCGACGTCGTGCATCGGAGAGTCGGTGACGTCTCCGGCGGCGAGCGCTTCCGGGTCGCACTGGCCGCCGTGCTTCTGGCCGATCCGCCCAATCAGCTGCTCGTCCTCGACGAGCCGACCAACAATCTCGACATCGCCACCGTCGAACAGGTCCTCGCCGCGCTCGACGCCTACCGCGGCGCTCTGATCGTGGTCAGTCACGACGACGCCTTCCTCGCTCGTCTGGACATCGACACGTACGTCCACATCGAGAACGGCCGGTTCAGCCGGCCTCGGCGGCTACGGTGAGCCTGTGACAAGGACCTGGTCGATCCTGCGGCTCATCATGGCTGCGCTGATCCTCGCCGCAGTGACGGCCGAGCTCCGCGGGGCGCTGCGGACCGCACCCGCCGAGGGCTCGAGCATGTCGACGGTGGTGGTGAACTTCTTCAGCTACTTCACGATCGAGTCGAACCTCTTCGCCGTGGCAGCGCTCGTCGCCGCCGGAATCTGGGGTTTGGCCCGGCGCCGCGAGGAGCCCCCGTGGATGGCGGTGCTGGCGGCGGCAGCGACGACGTTCATGGCCATCACCGGGCTGGTCTACAACCTGTTGCTGCGTGGACTCGTGCCCTCGGCGGTGCCGTGGGCCAACGAGATCCTGCACCTGATCGGCCCGCTGTTCCTGCTCGTCGACCTCTTCCTCGGTCCCCCGCGGCGCCGCCTGCCCTGGCCGACCGTCGGGACCATCATCGCGTTCCCGATCGTGTGGGCGGTCTACACCCTGATCCGCGGCGAACACGTCGTCAGCCCACTGACCGGCGACCCGTGGTGGTACCCCTACCCGTTCCTCAACCACCACCTGCAGGGCGGCTACGAAGTGGTGATCGCCTATGTCATCGGCATCGCCGCCGCGTTCACTTTGGTCGCCTGGGGCGCCGTCGCCGTCGGGCGCCGCCGGGGACCCGCCGAGAGCGCAGCAGCGTGAGTGACGGCCGACAGCAGACCGAGGCCGAGCTGGACGACGAGATCCGGACGTTTTTGGCGCAGGTGGATCCGAAGACCGGCTACATCGACTGACGCCCGGTCGGCGGGGCGGCCGCGGTCAAGCGGCACGTCCGTAGTCCATCAGTACGTCGCGGAGCATGAACTCCGCCCGCGACAGTGGTGGTGGGTCTGCTCGCCAGGTGTCGGGTGGCGGACTCACATAGGTATGGCCGGTCGGCGTGATGGTGATGATGCTGCCGTCCGGTCCTGGTCTGGCCTGCCAGCCGAGGGCTTCCTTGGCCTGATTACAGCGCTCGCAGAGCCCTTGAAGGTTCGGGACGCTGGTGGTGCCGCCGTCTGTGTGGCGTTCGACGTGGTCGACGTTGCGGATGGGGGCGTCGCAGCCGTTGGTGCGGCAGATCCCACCGTCGCGGGTGGTGATGAACTCTGCGAGTCCGTCGGGGGCTGTGCGGGAGCGGGACTCCATCGCGACCAGCTGGCCGGCGGGATCGGTGAACAGCCGCCGCATGAAGACCTCCGCGTCGGCGAGCGCCTCACGCGCCCAAGACGCGGGGACGGGGCCGTAGCCCTCGACCACCGCAGGCTGGTCACTGTCATTGGTGAGCGAGTCAGCGGTCATCACGACCTTCACCTCGATCCGAGGCCTCGCATCGACGCCCTCACGTCCGGTGACGCGGTCGACCAGGGTGTCGGCCATGACCTGGCCACGGGTTCGATCGTCCCCGGCAGCCTGCGCAGCTTTGGCTGCCTGATCCAACGCGGCGTAGACCGCGACTCCGTCCTTGACGGGGAGCAGGGCACCGAGCCAGGTCATGGTGTCCGGTGCCGGCCGCACGCTGACTCGGCGGTCTTTCTCCGCGTTCGCTGCCCGCGCGGCGACGGACTCCTGGTCAAGGGTGATGGCGAGCTTCTTGGCGGCGTTCTCGAGCTGTCGCAGTCCCATGGTCACCACGGCAGGCGGTTCGCCGTCGGGGCTGAGGGTGCAGAGCTGGTGGTCGATGACGCGGCGGTCCTCCAGCGAGAGGCAGGCGGTCTCGCGGGCCAGGATGGTGGCCTGCCACTGCGAGAACAGACCAGCCTTCATCAGAGCGAAGGTGTGCGGCATCTCCGCGACAAGGATCTTCGCCAGACCGAGCAGTTTGGCGCCCTTGGCCGGTGAGACCCGCCACGCCAACGCCACCTGCGAGGCCACGCCCTCGCCAAGCTTCCGGGCCGGAACCCCAGCCTCGGCCTGCCGGACGCGGGTGGCTTCCTCGAGGCGTACCGCTGCTTCTGCCTGAACCGCCTCAGCGGTGCACTTCACTTCTTCGAGCCGGCTGATCCAGTCGATCAGCTCACCCTCGGACGCGCCCAGCGGCGGCCCGGCAAGGAGCTGGTCGACGGTCTCGTTCATACGCCCAATTATATGTCAAACAGCACCACAGCGCTACCTGTTTAGGCTGGTCAACCCCGATTTACGCGATCCGCGAACAAGCAACCTGATCCCCGCGCCACACCCTCGCCGCCGCCCCGATATTGGCGAAATCTTTTCTCGATCAGGTGCCGGGTCAAGGACCGCGAAGCGGCCGGCGAAGCCGGCGGGCCGAAGGCCCGTCCTTGACTGTGAGGATCGACAACGCAGC
>NZ_JBEXSD010000057.1:0-41532 GCF_040613495.1 Nocardioides sp. NPDC006273
GGTCGCGGGCATGTGCGCCCGCGACCCCGCCGGTGTTCTTCTCAGTAGCCGTCCGATCGGTCAGACGTCGTAGGTCGCCCGGTCGATCTTGGTGTGGTAGCGCTGGCCGGTGGCGGAACCGGCGAGTGCCCCGACGAGCATCACGGCCAGCAGTACGACGCCGGCGATCAACGCGCCCCAGCCGAGCTGATCAGAGCTCAGGCCCACGCTCGGCAGCTCGACCTGCTGAGTGATGTCGTAGCTCGAGCCGAACAGTGCGCCCGCGATGGCCGCGATGATCATCACCGCGATGGCCACGAGCCACACGCCCAGGCCCTGTCGGCGGGCATCGAAGCGCGACATCCGCCCCGCGACGTACCCTCCGGCGTAGTAGCCGATGAAGAGGACCACGGCGAACGTGATCGCGGCCGCGATACCGGCCGAGTCCGCCATCGACTCCAGATCGGTCCGGGTCCAGTTCTGCTCGGAACCGACCGCGGAGGCGACCGCGGAGATGATCCCTCCGAGCAGGACGGTCAGGCCGACCGCGACGAGCCAGCCGAAGAAGCAGGCGCCCCAGTTGAAGCCCCCGTAGGTGTCGTGGAGAGCAGCACGCCGGCCCTCCTCGGCGTGACGGCGGTGCTCGGTGGCGTCTCCGGCACGCAGATGCCCGGCCTCACCGGTGGCGCTGTGCGGGCGCTCCACGCGGTCGTCGTGGCCGACGACCGCCGGTCCCCCCGGCTGATAGTCGCGTGTCGAGGCGTGGTTCTCGTCGAACCCGGTGTTGCTCTCGTCGTCATGCTTGTGATCTCGGTGGAAAAGTCCGGTCCGTACCATGACGTTCCTCCTTTGATGGGTCAGATCTCCGAGTACCCCGATCGTGGCGCCGTATGCGTTCTTCGCCGCGTGATGCGCAAGCGTCCATGTGGCGTCGGCAGATCGGCTCCTGGGTGGCTCACTCGTAGACTTGAGGCATGATCCGCCGCATCGACCTGAGGGGTGCCGACAGAGGCTCCGCTTCGACCATTGACTACCGCGCCGCCGTGCCGCGCGCCGAGTTCGACATCGAGGCGGCCACCCATGCGGTGCAGCCGATCATCGACGCGGTCCGCGACCGCGGGCAAGAGGCGATCGCGGAGTTCTCCGAGAAGTTCGACGGCGTACGCGTCGACGACATCCGGGTGCCGGCAGCCGCTCTGGCCAAGGCGCTCGAGGAGCTCGACCCGGCCATCCGCGCCGGGCTCGAGGAGTCGATCACCCGGCTGCGGGCCACTTGTGAGGCCGAGCTGGAGACCGACGCCGTCACCGACCTGGCGCCCGGCGCCCGGGTCACCCACCGCAAGGTGCCGGTGGGGCGCGTGGGGCTCTATGTGCCCGGTGGTCTGGCGCCGCTGGTCTCCTCGGTGCTGATGAACGTCGTGCCGGCGCAGGTCGCCGGGGTCTCCTCGCTCGCGCTCGCCTCGCCGCCCCAGCGCGACTTCGCGGGGCTGCCGCACCCCACCATCCTGGCCGCGTGCGCGCTGCTGGGCGTCGATGAGGTCTACGCCGTCGGTGGCGCCCAAGCGATCGCGATGTTCGCCTACGGGGTCTCCGCAGGCTCGACCTCCGGCGGGTGCGAGCGCGTCGACATGGTCACCGGTCCGGGCAACATCTACGTCGTCACTGCCAAGCGCCTGCTCAAGGGGCAGGTCGGCATCGACTCCGAGGCCGGTCCGACCGAGATCGCGATCCTCGCCGACGAGACCGCTGAGGCCGCCTATGTCGCCGCCGACCTGATCTCCCAGGCCGAGCACGACCCGCTGGCCGCCTCTGTCCTGGTCACCGACTCCGAGACGCTGGCCGCCGACGTCGAGGCCGAGCTCGAGAAGCAGGTCGCCGCCACGAAGCACGTCGAGCGGATCCGTACGTCGCTGACCGGCGCGCAGTCGGGCATCGTGCTCGTCGACGACGTCGACCAGGGCGTCGACGTCGTGAACGCGTACGCCGCCGAGCACCTCGAGATCCACACCGCCGACGCCGCCCGCGTCGCCGGCCGGATCCGCAACGCGGGTGCGATCTTCGTCGGTTCCTACGCTCCGGTGTCGCTGGGCGACTATTGCGCCGGGTCCAACCACGTCCTGCCCACCGGCGGCTGCGCCTGCCACTCCTCGGGTCTCTCGGTGCGAGCCTTCACCAAGTCGATCCACGTCGTCGACTACTCCCGGGAGGGGCTGGCGGCGGTCAAGGACCACGTGGTCACCCTCGCCGAGGCCGAGGACCTGCCGGGTCACGGCGCAGCGGTGTCGGTGAGGTTCTCGTCGTGACGACCGCCTCCTGGCCGCCGATCCGCGCCGAGCTCGCCGGGATCGAGCCCTACGGCGCTCCGCAGCTGGACGTGCCCGTCCAGCTCAACGTCAACGAGAACCCCTACCAGCCCTCCGCGGAGACGGTCGCCGACATCGCGGCCAGCGTCGGCGAGGCGGCGCGCACGCTCAACCGCTACCCGGACCGCGAGTTCGTCGCGCTGCGGGAGGGGCTGGCGGCGTACCTTCGCTCTGATGTTCCGAAGGCGCAGATCACGCCGGAGCAGGTGTGGGCGGCCAACGGGTCCAACGAGGTGATGCTGCAGCTGCTGCAGGCCTTCGGTGGTCCGGGACGCACCGCGATCAGCTTCGCGCCGACGTACTCGATGTATCCGGAGTACGCCCGCGACACCAACACCGAGTGGGTCGTCGGCCACAGGGAGAGTGACTTCGCGATCGACCTGGAGAAGGCGCGGGCGCTGGTCGAGGAGACCCGGCCCCACGTCGTGCTGCTGCCGAGCCCCAACAATCCGACCGGCACCGCGCTGCCGCCGGAGGCGGTCACGGCGCTGTGCGAGGCCGTCGGAGAGACTGGCATCGTCGTGGTCGACGAGGCCTACGGGGAGTTCCGGCGGACCGGGGTGCCCTCGGCGCTGGAGCTGCTCGCCGAGCACCGCAACCTCGTGGTCACCCGCACGATGTCGAAGGCGTTCGCCGGGGCGGGGCTGCGGCTCGGCTACCTGGCGGCCGACCCGGCGATCTGCGACGCGATCCGGGTCGTACGGCTGCCCTACCATCTCTCCGCGGTGACCCAGGCGGCGGCGAGCGCCGCACTGCGGCACGCGCCGGAGCTGCTGGGCTATGTGGCCTCCCTCCGCGAGGAGCGGGACGCGCTCGTGGCATGGCTGCGTGGGGAGGGGCTCGAGGTCGCCGACTCGGACGCCAACTTCGTCCTCTTCGGGTGCTACGCCGACCGGCACGCGGTGTGGCAGGGTCTGCTCGACCGCGGCGTGCTGATCCGCGAGACCGGCCCCGACGGATGGCTGCGGGTCTCGGTCGGGACCGCCGACGAGATGACCGCCTTCAAACAGGCTTTGACCGATGTGAACGGAGCACGAGCATGAGCGAGCGTCAGCGAGCGGCAACAAGCCTCAGGCCGCCGCGTCCGTATTCTCGGATTTGCACTACGGAGGTGGCGGCATGAGCAGCAGGACCGCCCGGATCGAGCGGGAGACCTCCGAGTCGAAGGTCGTCGTCGAGGTCGATCTCGACGGCACGGGGCGGGTGGACGTCTCGACCGGCGTCGGTTTCTACGACCACATGCTGACCGCCTTCGGGCGCCACTCGCTGGTCGATCTCACCGTGCACTCCGAGGGCGACGTGCACATCGACGCCCACCACACCGTCGAGGACACCGCGATCGTTCTCGGTCAGTGTCTTCGTGAGGCGCTGGGGGACAAGAAGGGCATCCGCCGCTTCGGCGACGCCACCCTGCCGCTCGACGAGGCGCTCGTACGCTGCGTCGTGGACGTCTCCGGGCGCCCCTACTCGGTCCACACCGGCGAGCCGGAGGGTCAGCAGTACGTTCTGCTCGGCGGCTCCGGGGTGCCCTACCTCGGCTCCCTGACCCAGCACGTCTTCGACTCCATCGCCCACCACGCCCACCTGACGCTGCACGTCAACGTGCTCGCCGGGCGCGAGCCGCACCACATCGTGGAGACGCAGTTCAAGGCGTTCGCACGGGCGTTCCGCGACGCGATCGCCTACGACCCGCGCGAGACCGGGGTCCCGTCGACGAAGGGCGCACTGTGATCGGCTCGGTGGTCGAGCTTGTCGAGACCACACCCGAGGAGACGCTCCGATGAGCGCGCCTTCGGTCGTCGTGCTCGACTACGGCTCCGGGAACGTACGCTCCGCCGTCCGCGCCGTCGAGCGTGCCGGCGCCTCGGTCGAGCTGACCGGTGACCTCGACGCCGCGATGGCGGCCGACGGGCTGCTGGTGCCCGGCGTGGGGGCGTTCGAGTCCTGTATGAACGGGCTGCGGGCGATCCGCGGCGAGCGGATCATCGCGCGGCGGCTCGCCGGCGGGCGGCCTGTGATGGGGATCTGCGTCGGTATGCAGATCCTCTTCGAGACCGGTATCGAGCACGGTGTCGAGACCGAGGGCTGCGGGGAGTGGCCGGGCGTCGTGGAGCGTCTGCAGGCGCCGATCGTGCCGCACATGGGCTGGAACACGCTCGACGTGCCGTCGGGGACGTCGTTGTTCACCGGTGTCGAGAAGGAGCGGTTCTACTTCGTCCACTCCTACGGTGTGCGCGACTGGACGCTGGTCACCAACGACCGCACCGTCGCGCCGCTGGTCACCTGGGCCGAGCACGGTGGCGACCGGTTCGTGGCCGCCGTCGAGAACGGCCCGCTGACCGCCACCCAGTTCCACCCGGAGAAGTCCGGCGACGCCGGCGCCGCTGTCCTGCGCAACTGGGTGCTCTCCTTGAAGGCGGCCTAGGTGGCCCAGACAGGAGCCCGCGCGAAGGCTCGCGCCGAGCGGGAGCGGTTGGCCGCGGCTGCCGCTGAGGAGCGGGCCGCGCAGCAGGCCAGGTCCGCTCGACGTCGCGCCCGGAAGGAGCGGCTCACGGGCTGGATCCCCGCGCGTCGGTCCCGGCCGGACAGCGCGCTCGCGGAGCGCCGGCGGCGCAACGTACGGATCCTGTTCGTCGTCCTTCTTCTCCTCAACGCGCTGATCTATCTGATCACCGAGGACGTCGGCACGGTGGTCTTCGCGGCCATCGCGTCGGTGCTGGTCGCGCCGGTGGTCTACACCCTGCTTTTCCGCCGCTGACCGAGCTCGGCGCGGCCCGGTTACGTGCCGTGGTGGGACGAGCAGGTCATGCTCTTCAACATCATCGCCGCCCGCCTCTGCGACGCCACTCGTCACGCCGGCCACGCCGACATCCTCCGCGAGACCATCGACGGGTCCGTCGGCGTCAATCGCGAGAGCGCCTGAGTGGCGGCGCCGAGCGTGCACAGGTGGGCGATCCCTGAGCGGGAGTACGCGCGACAGGAGACTCGGCGGGGCAGACGACATGCGTACCCGACCCTCGACCCGGCGAGGACCGCGTTGCTCGTCGTCGACCTCGTCCCGTTCTTCTACGAGTCGAATCCGACCTGCTACGCGATCACCCCGAACGTACATCTGCTCGCTGGTGCTCTCCGCGAGGCCGGCGGCGTCGTCGCGTGGATAGTGCCGGGCGACCCGGGGCCGAGGTCATGGGCGCGGGAGTTTCTCGGTGACCAGGTGGCGGAGATGTTTCGACGTAGCGGCGGGACCGGTCCAGTCGCGGATCGGCTCGGGCCTGGTCTCGAGACGCGCGTGGGCGACATGCTTGTCGAGAAGACGGCGACCAGCGCCCTGTTTCCGGGGAGCTCGACGCTTCACCACCAGCTTCGGGAGCGGGGCATCGAGACCGTCGTCGTCACCGGCACGCTCACCGAGGTCTGCGTCGCCGGCACGGCGCGTGATGCGGCAACGCTGGGATATCGCACGATCCTGGTCGCCGACGCCACGGCAGGTCGCGACGACGAGTCGCACAACGCGACGCTGACGACCATCTATCGGACCTTCGGCGACGTACGCAGCACCGACGATGTCCTCGGGCTCGTCGCCGCCGGAGGTCCCGTCGCCACGTGACCGACTACGACCCGAACTCACCCGGTCGGCGCGACGCCGAAACCGATTGCACACCGAACCCGGCGCGACCTAGGTTGCCGGACATGACACCTCGGCGGTTCGGGATCTGCATCGACGCCAACGACCCGGAGCGGGTCGCGCAGTTCTGGGCGGCAGTGCTCGGCCGGGAGCCCGAGACGCAGGGTGAGGAGATCAGGCTGCTCCCGCGGGCGGAGGACGACTTCCGGATCAGGTTCGTGCCCACCGATGCGCCGAAGAGGCTGGAGAACCCGCACCATCCTCATCTCACCAGCAGGCTGCCGGAGGACCAGCAGCGGACCGTCGACCGGCTGCTCGGCCTCGGTGCCACCCACCTCGACGTCGGTCAGCGGCCCGACGAGGACCACATCGTGCTCGGCGACCCGGAGGGCAACGAGCTGTGCGTGATCCCGGCCGGTAACAGCTGGCTGGCGGGGACCGGGTTCCTGGGCGAGGTCGCGGCGGACGGGTCGCGGGAGACCGGGATGTTCTGGAGCGCCGCCCTCGGCTGGCCGCTGGTCTGGGACCAGGACGGCGAGACCGCGGTCGCCACCCCGTCGGGCAGTGCCAAGGTCGCCTGGGGCGGTCCGCCGCCGGTGCCGCGCGGGCCCCGGGACCGGTTCCGCTTCGACCTGATCGCGTCCGAGGACACCGACCCTGCCGATGAGATCCAGCGCCTCGTCGGGCTCGGCGCCACGCTGCACGCCGAGACGTACGCTGACGGGCTGTGGGCGAGGCTGACGGACCCGGACGGCTACGAGTTCACGTTGCTGGCGCCTCGCTGAGCGCGTTCCTTGGTCAAGGTATGCAGCCGAAGGATCGCTTCCCGGGCGGAGTTCCGCGAGGGATCTGTTCCTCCACCTGCATACCTTGATGGAGGAACCATCTCGCAGCCGGACGGCGAGGCAGGGTTGGCGGCGTAGGGAACATAGGATCGTGCCCATGGGTGACTACCTCGAGCTCTTGCCGGCCGTCGATGTGAAGGGCGGGCAGGCCGTCCAGCTCGTTCAGGGTGTGGACGGGTCGGAGAAGCGGTTCGGCGATCCGTACGAGGCGGCGCTGCGGTGGCAGGAGGCCGGGGCGGAGTGGATCCATCTGGTGGACCTCGACGCGGCGTTCGGCCACGGCAACAACCGCGAGATCCTCGCCGGGATCGTCGGCAAACTCGACATCAAGGTCGAGATGAGCGGCGGGATCCGCGACGACGAGTCCCTCGAGGCCGCGATGGCGACCGGCTGCCGCCGCGTCAACATCGGCACCGCCGCGCTGGAGAACCCCGAGTGGACCCGGCAGGCGATCGCCACCTACGGCGACCGGGTCGCGGTGGGCCTGGACGTACGCGGCCGGACTCTGGCTGCGCGCGGCTGGACCAAGGAGGGCGGCGACCTCTACGAGACACTCGCTCGCCTGGACCAGGAGGGCTGCGCGCGCTACGTCGTCACCGACGTCAACAAGGACGGCATGCTCCAGGGCCCCAACCTCGACCTGCTGCGTGCGGTCTGCGAAGCCACCGACCGGCCGGTCGTGGCGAGCGGGGGAGTGACCACCATCGACGACATCGAGGCGCTGATGGGCCTCGTCGAGGTCGGCGTGGAGGGTGCGATCGCCGGCACGGCGCTCTACACCGGGTCCCTCGACCTCGCCGACGCGCTCGACCTCACCCTGGGACGACCGCGCGGAGACCAGTCATGACCCTTGCCATACGCGTCATCCCCTGTCTCGACGTCGACGCCGGTCGGGTCGTCAAGGGGATCAACTTCAAGGAGCTGCGCGACGCCGGCGATCCGGTGGAGCTGGCCGCGACGTACGACAAGGAAGGCGCCGACGAGCTCACCTTCCTCGACATCTCTGCCTCTCACGAGGGGCGCGCGACGACGCTCGAGATCGTCACCCGCACTGCTGAGCAGGTCTTCATCCCGCTCACCGTCGGCGGCGGGATCCGCAGCGTCGACGACGTGGACCGCATGCTTCGTGCCGGCGCGGACAAGATCGCGGTGAACACCGCGGCCATCGACCGTCCCGAGCTGATCGCCGAGATCGCCGACCGGTTCGGCAACCAGGTGCTCGTGCTGTCGGTCGACGCCCGTCGGGCGCCGGGCACCGACTCCGGTTTCGAGGTCACCACCCACGGCGGCCGCAAGTCGGCTGGGATCGATGCCATCGAGTGGGCGGTGAAGGCGGCCCAGCTCGGCGCCGGCGAGATCCTGCTCAACGCGATGGACGCCGACGGCACCGAGGACGGCTTCGACATCGACCTGATCAAGGCCGTACGCAGCGAGGTGACCGTCCCGGTCATCGCCTCCGGCGGCGCAGGGAAGGCCGAGCACTTCCCGCCCGCGGTGGAGGCCGGCGCGGACGCCGTCCTGGCAGCCACCATCTTCCACTTCGGCAAGGTACGGATCGGCGAGGTCAAGCAGGCGCTCTCCGGCGCCGGCGCCCCGGTTCGCTGACGGGGGGCATCGTCCCGCTCTGGTGGGAAAGTGTGACGTTCGCCGGGATGGTGCCGCGCGAAGCCGGCGACCAGCCGCCTAGCTCAGCAGTGCGCTCGGGATCTGTCCGTGGCGTACCCGCTGGGGGTGGTTTCCGACGTCCAGGTAGGCGAGCTCCTCACCGGTGCGGAAGTCGATCACCGCGACCGCGTCGGCGTCCGACAACGATGCCCAGCAGGTGTTGCCGAGGCCCTCGGTGGTCCAGTAGGGCTTGCCGTAGTAGTTGCCGGTGGTCTGCTCGTCGAGCGTCTTGTACTCGCCGGTCCTACGGTCGACCATCGCCACGTAGTCGTCCATCGTGCCCGCGGCACACAGCGTCTTGCCCTTGGAGTCGATCGAGAGCCCGTGGTGGGCGGAGTCGTTGACGTAGAGCTCGCGCGGCAGCTCGGTGCGCTTGGGGAGCGGGATGACTCGGGTGACGGCGCCGGTGCGGGGCTCCTCGATGGAACCGGTGGAGTAGCCGACCTTCCCGTCGATGTCGGCCGCCTGGGTGTCGAACTCGACCAGGCCGTGCAGGAACGACATCTGGAAGTAGATGAACCGCTCCCCGGGCGCGACCGCCATGGGACGTACGGCCGAGGAGATCGCGGGATATCCGGCCTCCTCCAGCTCCTTGCCCATCTCCCAGCGCTGCGAGATCTCGAAGCTGGACTCGTCGACGATCTCGAACCAGCGGTCGCCCTTGATCGCATCGTGGATCGGGCCGATCTTGATCGGCGGGATCAGGTCGGTGCCGGGGATGCTGCCGAGGCCGAGCTGGTCCAGGTTGACCAGTGGCAGCGAGTCCAGGGAGATCTCCTTCTGATCGCCGGGGAGGTAGACGCGCCCGATGGAGGCATGGAAGATGCGCGAGCCGTCCTTCGAGTAGTTGTTCTCGTGGGGTGTCTCGCCGGACTCGAACGTACGCAGCCGCTCGCCCGTCCGCGGGTCGCCGGCACCGCCCATCCAGTACTCGTGCACCGATCGGGAGGTCGAGTCGGAGACCAGCAGCTTGGTGCCGTCGGGGGAGAGGCCCATGTGGTCGGTGCGGTGACCGTCCATCTGCTGCTCGACCACGACGGAGTCGGACGAGCCCGCGAGCGCCTTCTCGATGTCGATCCAGACCACGTCGGCGAGGCTGGGGCGCGAGACCGCCAGCAGCTTGCCGTCGCGCGTGGTGAACATGTCGTCCACGAGCTGGTCGTTGCCTTCACCGGGCCCGTAGCGAACGAGGTAGTACATCGCCAGCCGCTCGGGATCCCGGTGGATCTCGGCGATCTCCTCGTCCTTGTCCGGCACCAGATCGATGCCCTTGCGGACCACCTCGAGACTGTGAGCATCGACGATCGAGGCCGTCCCGTCCCAGTTGTTGCCCACGATCATCACGTCCCGCAGCGCCTGTGGCGGGGCCGCGCTCAGTGCGGGGGCGGCTGCGGTGAGCGAGAAGACGAAGAGCATGGCGACGGTGACTGCTGCCGCACGACGCATCGCGGGACCTCCTGGGGGATTCGGTTGTCTGGAGGACAACCCCGCGGGCCGGAGGGAGGTTACGGGCGTCGCACCCGGAGCGGTCCGCTGAGCGGAACGCCATTCAACAGCGAGCATCAGAAGCCGAGGTTGGCGTTCTCGAGCTGGGTGATCTTCTCCGCGGGCCCGTCGAACGTCAGCCCGCGCACCGCATGCCGCCCGAAGCAGAAGAGGATCAGCTCGCCGACCGGGCCGGTGATGGTGACCGGTTCGTCACCGGCTCGCAGGGTGGCGGTGTGGGTGCCGTTGCTGACCACCACCGGCGTGTCGGCGGGCCGGACCAGGCCTTTGCCGAGCAGCTTCAGCGTGCGCCAGAGGTCACGTTCAGCAACGGCGGGGAGCGTACGCGGCTCCCAGTCGCTCTGGGCACGGCGGAGATCCTCGTGGTGGACGAAGAACTCGACCGTGTTGACCACCCTGTCGATCGGCGCGATCGAGTAGAGGGTGCCCTTCGGGTCGCGAAGACGATCGGCGAGATCCTCGAGCGGCTGTGCGGCGTACGCCGCCTCCGCCCTTCTCAGCGCGGGCTCGAGCGGAGACAGGAAGATGCCGGGCGCGGCCCACGGGCGACGCTCACGCACCAGCAGGTGCACGAGCATGTCCTTGACGTCCCAACCCTCGCAGAGAGTCGGTGCCGCTGGCCCGAGAGAGACGGCGGTGTCGCACAGGGCGAGGCGCTCGGAGCGCGCGAAGGAAGCCACGGTCGCACCCTATCGAGCCGTGCGGTGGCGGGCGGCCTCTAAAAGATTCGTCGCATTCACGGTGCTGGCCTAGGCTTTACCTCGAGATGAGTGACGAGGATCCAACACCCCAGCGGGCCACCACGACCGACGGGTTCAAGGTCCTCGGGGTCGCCATCCGGCGCGAATGGGCGGTCTTCACGCTCTCGGCTCTCGGATCCGCGCTCTTCGGCGCGCTGACCGTCGCCGACGCCTGGGTGCTGGGCTGGTCCACCGACCATGTGCTGGTCCCGGCCCTGCGCGACGGTGAGATCGGCGCCGGCTGGCTGTGGGCGGTGGTCGGGCTGTTCGTCGGCGTCGCGATCCTGCGAGCGGTCGGGGTGGTGGCACGCCGCCTGGGCGCCGGAGTGATGCAGTACCGCATGCAGGCGCACTCGCGCCGCGCGGTCACCCGGCAGTATCTGGCGCTCCCGCTCGCCTGGCACCACCGGCACCCGACCGGTCAGCTGCTCTCCAACGCCAACTCCGACGTCGAGGCGTCCTGGGCGCCGATCGCGCCCCTGCCGATGGCGGTCGGGACCCTCGCCATGATGGTCATCGCGATCGGGCAGATGTTCTGGACCGACGTGGTCCTGGCGTCGGTCGCGATCCTCGTCTTCCCCGCGGTCGTGGTCGCCAACCTGGTCTTCCAGCGCTTCTCCTCCCCGCTGATGACCCGTGCCCAGCAGCTGCGCGCGGAGCTCTCCGGGATCGCCCACGAGTCCTTCGACGGCGCCCTCGTCGTCAAGACGCTGGGGCGTGAGCCGGAGGAGACCACCCGCTTCCGGGACAAGGCCGAGGAGCTGCGGGACGTCAACATCCGCGCAGGCCGGATCCGCGCCGCCTTCGACCCGATCCTGGCCTCCCTGCCGAACGTCGGAGTCCTCGCCGTCCTGGCGGTCGGTGTCGGCCGGGTCTCCAGCGGTGCCGCCGCCCCCGGCGACGTCGTCCAGATCGGCTTCCTGCTCACCATCGTCGCCTTCCCGATCCGCTCCTTCGGCTGGCTGCTGGGAGAGTTCCCGCGCAGCGTCGTCGGCTACCGGCGGGTGCAGCGGGTGCTGAACGCGACCGGCCGCCTGACCTACGGCAAGGCGAGGACCAGCCGCGAGCCCACCGGCGCGCGCCTGCGGGTCGACGGCATCTCCTACGCCTACGCCGACGGCCCGACCCTTCTCGACGGTGTCGACTTCGAGGTCCAGCCCGGCCGCACCGTCGCCATCGTCGGCGAGACGGCCTCCGGCAAGAGCACCCTGACGACGCTGCTGGCCCGTCTGGTCGACCCGGAGAAGGGCCGGATCACCCTCGACGGCACCGACCTGCGCGACCTGGACGCGGGGGAGTGGGCCCGGGTCGCGGCCCTGGTGCCGCAGACCGCCTTCGTCTTCGACGATTCCGTGCGCGGCAATGTCACTCTCGGGGCCGACGTCACCGACGACGAGGTCTGGTCCGCGCTGAAGGCGGCGCAGGCCGACGGCTTCGTCACGGCGCTGCCGAACGGCCTCGACACCACCCTCGGCGAGCGTGGAGCGAGCCTCTCCGGAGGGCAACGGCAGCGCCTGGCGCTGGCCCGAGCCCTCGTACGCCGCCCCCGGCTGCTGATCCTCGACGACGCCACGTCCGCGGTCGACCCCGAGGTCGAGCAGCGCATCCTCGCCGCCCTCCGTGACGGCGCCAACGACACCAGCCTCGTCGTGGTCGCCTACCGCAAGGCCACGATCGCGCTCGCCGACGAGGTCGTGCACCTCGAGGGCGGCCGCGTCCTCGACCGTGGCACCCACACCGAGCTGCTCGCCCGCGACGAGTCCTACGCCCGCCTGGTCAACGCCTACGAGACCCCGGAGGTGGCCCAGTGACGGAGCTTCTCGAGCCCGAGACCCGGGTCGGAAGCGGCGAGGAGCTCGGCGCGATCGAGACCATCCGCCGAGGCATCAAGCACTCCCCGGAGCTGGTCGAGGGCATCCGCGGCACCATGGCCCTGGCCGTGCTCGCGAGCGTCGGCCAGGTCGTCGTGCCCGTCGTGGTCCAGCAGACCCTCGACAACGGGCTGAGCGGCCCAGGCGGCCCCGACCTCGGCTACGTCCTGCGCGCCGGGCTCTTCGCGCTGGTCGCCATCGCCGTCACGGGCTGGGCCTCGTTCATGATGACCAGCCGCCTCTTCACCGCCGCCGAGCGGGGCCTGTCCACGCTGCGTACGAAGGCCTTCCGGCACGTCCACGACCTGCCGATGCTCACCCAGTCGACCGAGCACCGCGGCGCCCTGGTCTCGCGGGTGACCAGCGACGTCGACCAGGTCAGCCAGTTCATCGTCTTCGGTGGTCTGCTCTTCATCGTCAGCATCGGGCAGATGCTGATCGCCACCGTCGTGATGGTGGTCTACTCCTGGCAGCTCGCGATCCTGGTGTGGTTCTGCTTCGGCCCGCTCTTCCTGAGCCTGCGGTTCTTCCAGCGCAAGCTGTCCGCGGCCTACACGCTCTCCCGCCGCCAGGTCGCGAAGATGCTCTCCGCGGTCTCCGAGCCGGTCGTCGGTGCCGCCGTGGTGAAGGCGTACGCTGTCGAGGACCGCACCCAGGAGCGCATCGACCGCGAAATCCATGCCACCAGCGCCGCCCAGATCAAGGCGCAGGCCTACACCTCCGTCTTCTTCAGCCTAGGCGGCCTCTCCGGCGGCCTCGCCAACGCCGGCGTGATCGTCGGCGGCGTCTCGCTGGCGCTGGCCTATCGGGGCACCGGCGGCGAGCTGAGCGTCGGCGAGATCCTGGCGTTCGCGTTCCTGGTGACGCTGTTCGTCGGCCCCGTCCAGATGGGCACCCAGATCCTCACCGACGCGCAGAACGCGATCGCGTCCTGGCGGCGCACGATCGGGATCCTGGACACGCCCGCCGACCTCGTCGACCCGGGCCCGTCCGGCGTGGTCCTGCCGCGCGGTCCGCTCTCCATCGAGTTCGACGCGGTGACCTTCGCCTATCCCGGCGGTCGCCCGGTCCTCCACGACATCTCCTTCGAGATCGCGCCCGGGCGCAGGGTCGCCGTGGTCGGCGAGACCGGCTCGGGGAAGTCGACCATCGCCAAGCTGCTCACCAGGGTCATGGACGTCACCCACGGGCAGGTCCGCCTCGACGGCGTGGACGTACGCGAGGTCGGCAACGTCTCGTTGCGCACCAGCGTCGTGCTCGTCCCGCAGGAGGGCTTCCTCTTCGACTCCACCCTCGCCGAGAACGTACGCTATGGCCGGCTGTCCGCGACCGACGAGGAGATCGTGGAAGCGGCTCGGGTCCTCGGCCTCGGTGACTGGCTGGCCGGCCTCCCCGACGGCGTCCGCACGAACGTCGGTCAGCGCGGTGAGTCGCTCTCGGCCGGCGAGCGGCAGCTCGTGGCACTTCTGCGCGCCCAGCTCGCCGACCCCGACCTGCTGGTCCTCGACGAGGCCACCTCCGCCGTCGACCCGCGCCTGGAGATGCGGATCAACCGCGCCCTGGAGCGGCTGATGAGCGGACGCACCTCGGTCACCATCGCCCATCGCCTCTCCACCGCAGAGGCCGCAGACGAGGTGCTCGTCATCGACGCCGGCCACCTCGCCCAGCGTGGTCCGCACGCCGACCTGGTGGCGCAGGCGGGCTCGACGTACGCACGCCTGCACTCCTCCTGGGTCGCGCAGCAGGGCAGCTGACCCTCCCCGCCGAAACGTCAGAAAGTGACGTCTCGGGGCTAGATGATTGATGCGCGGTCTGACCGGCCGCTTCACGCTCGGCATCCGCGCTCGCGGCGTTGCCGCCCCTCGAAAGACACCCGGTATTCCTTCGAGGCGGCGCCTTGCGAGCGCGGCGCCGAGCGCGAATCGGCTCGCCCAGCCCTTGCATCAATCATCTAGGCGGCGAGCGCGGTGAACGGGGGCCAGGGGAGGTTGCGGAAGATCGTGAAGACGACGGTCAGCGCCAGCCAGGTGTAGAGCGCGGCGGGGGAGCGGGCCCAGCCGGGAGCGGGGCGATCGCCGACGCGGTCGCGAAGCCAGTAGAACCAGAGCAGCGCCAGCAGCGGCAGCCCGAGCAGGAACATCAGCGCGTTGTGGCCGATCGCGCCGGCGACATCACCTGAGAGCAGCGACATCGTGCCGCGGGTCATCCCGCAGCCGGGGCAGTCGATGCCGGTGAGCGCGTGGAGCGGGCAGGGCGGGACGTAGGACACCAATCCCGGAGAGACGGCGAACACGGCCGCGAGGCCCGCCCCGCCGGCCACGACGGCCAGTGGGACGAGCCCCGCGCGTACCCGTGAGGGTGTGGTCACATGCTCGTCGAGCTGGACGCGGCGAAGAGCGTGACCGAGGCGATGACGTAGAGGACGATCACGACGACGCCGGTGATGGCGCCGATGAGGCCCCACTTCTTGGCGCCCGCAGCGTCGCCCTGGACCGCCTTGACGATCGAGACGATGCCGAAGGGGATGCAGCAGAAGATCGTGACCAGGATGCCGATCACGAGGGCGCCGGTGTCGGTCTGCTTCGCAGGTGCCGGCGGCGGGGTGGGGTAAGACATGGTGCGGGTTTCTCCAGTTTGCTCAGTCGACCCTGAAGGCCGGCTCGTAGGGCCTCGCCGAGATCGGCCCAGTTGACCGGCAGAGTCTGGCAGCCCGGGGCTTCCGGATCGCCGGATCGCCGCGGCGACATGCCGGTTGTGTCCGTACTGTTGCCCGGCTGGATACTGGAGCCGTGACTAGACCCACGAGCGAGGGACTGGACCCCGCCATCGCCGACCGCCTCAAGCGCGACCCCGAAGGGCTGGTGCCAGCGGTGGCGCAGCAGCATGACACCGGCGAGGTGCTGATGCTCGGCTACATGGACGACGAGGCGTTGGCGCGCACGCTCGCGACCGGCCGGGCGACGTACTGGTCCCGCAGCCGGCAGGAGTACTGGGTCAAGGGAGAGACCTCCGGCCACCACCAGTACGTCAAGGAGGTGCGTCTGGACTGCGACGGCGACACGATCCTGCTCAAGGTCGACCAGGTGGGTCCGGCCTGCCACACCGGCGACCACACCTGCTTCGACGCCGGCCTGCTCTCGCAGGGCGCTGGCTCGTGAGGTCCTTCGGCCCGACGGTCACCGCGGGTCTCGCCGGCGCGGCGCTGGCCGCGTGGGCCGGGTCCAACGAGTGGGTCAAGGTGACCGCGCCGGCCCAGATGCCCGCCGACCTCAACGACTCTCCGGCCACCACCGGGCTGGCCCTGGTCGCCCTCGCGGCCTGGGGCGTGGTCCTGGTCACCCGTGGCCTCGTACGCCGCCTGGTGGCCGGCCTCGCCGGCCTGGCCGGGGTCGGGGTGATCGTCACCTTCTTCGGCCATCCCGGGATCGACGCGCTCGGCCGGGCGATCGACTCCGAGGTCGTGTGGGGCGAGACCGAGCACACCACCACCCTCTGGCCCTATCTCGCGCTCCTCGGGGCGGTCCTGACCGTGGCGGCGGCCGTCGCGGCCCTGCGCCTGGCGCCCTCGTGGCCCGAGATGGGCCGCAGGTATGACGCCCCGGCGACCTCGAAGGCCGAGCGGAAGCCGTTGGAGGAGCAGTCCACGATCGACGTCTGGAAGTCGTTGGACGAGGGTCGGGACCCGACGACGGGGGATCAATGAATACACTGCAGCCAAGCAAAAGAACTCGCAGAGGAGTCATCGCATGTCCGCCAGCCACGGCAACACCCCGGCAGCCTGGATCGCAGTCGCGGTCGGCCTCCTCGGGTTCCTGATCGGCAGCGTCGCCATGATGCTCGACCCGATCAGCTGGTTCATCTTCTGGGTCGGTGTCGCCGTCACTGTCGTCGGTGGCCTGCTCTTCATCGTGCTCGCCAAGCTCGGCTTCAACGTCGAGTCACACTGAGCCTGTGAGACAGCGAGGCCCCCGGCGGATTCGCCGGGGGCCTCGCTGATGTCATAGCCGGACTCAGTAGGTGCTGGTGCTACCGCTGACGCTCAGGGCGCCGGTGGCGTAGAGGATGATCGCCAGCACGGTCCAGATGATCGAGATGATCCCGAGGATGAAACCAGCGGTCGCCATTCCGCGCCCGCTGATCGCTCCGCCGGAGGCGTCGATCTCTCCCTGTGCCTGCTTGCCGAGGATCAGCGCGGGGATTCCCGTGAAGATGCCGCAGCAGACGAGGCCGAGAATGCCGAGGACAAGTGCCCAGATCGCCTTCTTGCTGTTGCCTGCAGGCTGCCCGGGTGCCGGCGACCCGTACTGCGGTGGCGGCGGCGGAGTTCCGTAGCTCATGTGTCTGACCTCCAAAGTCAGGCGAGTTGGGTTGAGATGGAAAGAACTTAACGTTTCCCGCCCGCACTGTGGCGCCAAATCGGGCGTGTCACGGTTCGGGTGAGAGGCTTTGCACGTGGGTCATACCCGGAAACGAGAGGTTTAAACATGTCGGTGCTCGAAAAGATCATCGACGGCGTACGTCTGGACCTGGCGCAGCGTCAGGCGACGGTGCCGGAGGCGGACCTGCGGGCCCGGCTGGCCGACGTCGACGCGCCCCGCGACCCGATGCCGCACCTGCGTGCGGCCGGCAGCAGCGTGATCGCCGAGGTGAAGCGGAAGAGCCCCTCCAAGGGTGCTCTCGCCGACATCCCCGACCCGGCCGCGCTGGCCGCGAAGTACGCCGCCGGCGGTGCCGCCGCGATCTCGGTGCTCACCGAGGAGCGCCGTTTCGGCGGCTCCCTCGCCGATCTGCGCGCCGTCCGGGCGGCTGTCGAGACGCCGATCCTGCGCAAGGACTTCATCGTCGAGCCCTACCAGCTGCTCGAGGCCAGGGCGGCGGGCGCGGACCTGGCGCTGCTGATCGTCGCCGCGCTGGACGACGACACGCTGCGCAGCCTCTACGAATACGCGCGCGAGCTGGGGCTGACCGTGCTGGTCGAGACCCACGACGAGGACGAGGTCGCCCGGGCGGTCGATCTCGGCGCCGAGCTGATCGGCGTCAACGCCCGCAACCTGAAGACTCTCGAGATCGACCAGGACGTCTTCGGCCGGCTGGCGCCGCTCATCCCCGAGGACCGGGTGAAGGTCGCCGAGTCCGGCATCTTCACCGCCACCGATGTCAAGCGCCACGTCACCGAAGGGGCCCGTGCGGTCCTCGTCGGCGAGGCGCTGGTCAAGCATGGCGACCCGCAAGGCACGGTCGCCGAGTTCACCGGAATCCAAGGCTAGGCCGAGAGCAGATGCAGCCATGACAACTCACATCCACGAAACGACGAGCTACGACGCCGACGAGTTCGGCTGGTTCGGCGGCGAGGCCGAGGGCTTCGGCGGCCGCTTCATGCCCGAGGCGCTGATGAAGGCGCTCAACGAGCTCGACGAGGCCTGGCAGGGCGCCAAGGCAGACCCCGCGTTCGTGGCCGAGTTCGATGCGATCCTGCGTGACTACGCCAACCTGCCGAGCCCGCTCTACCACGCCACCCGGCTCTCCGATCAGCTCGGCGTGCGGGTCCTCCTCAAGCGCGAGGACCTCAACCACACCGGCGCCCACAAGATCCGCAACGTGCTCGGCCAGGCGCTGCTCACCAAGCGGATGGGCAAGACCCGGGTGATCGCCGAGACCGGGGCGGGACAGCACGGCGTCGCCTCCGCGACCGCGGCTGCCTACTTCGGCCTGGACTGCACCGTCTACATGGGCAAGGTCGACACCGACCGCCAGGCGCTCAACGTGGCCCGGATGCGGCTGCTCGGCGCCGAGGTCGTCCCGGTGCCCTCCGGCAGCGGCACTCTCAAGGACGCCATCAACGAGGCGCTGCGCGACTGGGTCGCATCCGTCGACCACACCGCCTACCTCTTCGGCACCGCCGCCGGGCCCCACCCGTTCCCGACGCTGGTCAGGGACCTCGTGCGCGGCATCGGCGACGAGGCCCGGGTGCAGGCCATCGAGCAGTTCGGCGGGCTCCCGGACGCCGTCGTCGCCGCGGTCGGTGGCGGCTCCAACGCGATCGGGCTCTTCACCGCGTTCCTGGACGACGAGGACGTCGAGATCCACGGCTTCGAGGCGGGGGGAGACGGCTTCGAGACCGGCCGTCACGCCGCCACCATCCAGGCCAACGACCCCGGCGTGCTGCACGGCGCCCGCACCTACGTGCTCCAGGACGATGACGGCCAGACCATCGAGTCCCACTCGATCTCGGCCGGCCTCGACTATCCCGGCGTCGGCCCGCAGCACGCCTGGCTGGCCAAGTCCGGCCGGGTCTCCTACACCTCGATCACCGACAAGGAGGCGATGGAGGCCTTCGCGCTGCTCTCGCGCGCGGAGGGCATCATCCCCGCGATCGAGTCCGCGCACGCGATCGCCGGCGCCATCAAGATCGCGCCCGAGGTCAAGGAGCGTCACGGCGAGGGCGCCACGATCCTGATCAACCTGTCCGGTCGCGGCGACAAGGACATGGGCACGGCCATCGAGTACTTCGGACTGGGGGATGCAAAGTGAGTACGTCGGTAGCGTTCGAGAAGGCGAAGGCCGAGAACCGCGCCGCCCTGGTCGGCTACCTCCCGGCGGGCTTCCCGACGGTCGAGGGGTCGATCGAGGCGCTGACCACGATGGTCGAGGCCGGCTGCGACATCATCGAGATCGGCCTGCCCTACTCCGACCCGGTGATGGACGGCCCCACGATCCAGGATGCCGTGCAGCAGGCGCTCGACGGCGGCGTACGCGTCGACGACGTGTTCCGCGTCGTCGAGGCCGTGGCCGCCACCGGGGTTCCGACCCTGGTGATGACCAGCTGGAACCCGATCGATCGCCGCGGCGTGGACCGCTTCGCCCAGCAGCTGCAGGACGCGGGTGGCACGGGCCTGATCACGCCCGACATCACCCCCGACTTCGCGGAGGAGTGGATCGAGGCCGCCGACGCCCGCGATCTCGACAAGGTCTTCCTGGTCGCCCCGAGCAGCACCGACGAGCGGATCGCGATGACCACGGCCCAGTGCCGTGGCTTCGTCTACGCCACCGCGGTCATGGGTGTCACCGGCGCCCGCGCGAAGACCTCCGAGCTGGCCGCCCCCTTGGTCGCCCGCACCAAGCGGCTCAGCCCTGCTGGGACCGACCTGCCCGTCGGCGTCGGCCTCGGGGTCAGCAACGGCGCCCAGGCGGCCGAGATGGCCGCCTACGCGGACGGAGTCATCGTCGGCTCCGCCTTCGTGCGTACGTTGCTGGACAACCGCTCCGACGAGCAGGCGGCGCTCAAGGCGCTGGCGAGCCTGACCGAGGACCTGGCAGCGGGAGTCCGCGCGCGTTGAGACTCCTCGTACTGCCTGTTCTGCTGATCCTAGTCGGACTTCTGTCCGGTTGTGGGGCGCCCGCGACCGGCCAGAAGCCTGCCTCGGCGATGACCGGTCAGGAGCACACGCCCTACCAGCTCTCCGACACCGCGCTGACCGACACCGCCGGTGAGCCGTACTCGATCGCCACCGACGCGGCCAGGCCGCTGACGCTGGTGTTCTACGGCTACACCCAGTGCCCCGACGAGTGCCCGCTGGTGATGTCGAGCCTGACCGCGGCGCTGACCCGTCTCGACCCCGCCGAGCGCAAGCAGGTCGACGTCGCCTTCGTGACGACCGACCCGGCACGCGACACGACGGAGGTGCTCGAGAAGTATCTGGACCGCTACGACGAGGACTTCATCGGCCTCACCGGCGACATGTTGGACATCGTCACCCTGGCCGAGTCGATGCGGCTCTACATAGGGGAGGCCGACCGGCTACCCAGTGGGGGCTACGATCTCGGGGTCCACGACACTCACGTCTCCGCCGTCTCCCAGGGGCAGGCCACCGTGGTGTGGTCGATGAACACCTCGCCCAAGCAGTTTGCCGACGACATCCACCACCTCCTTGAGGAAGTAAACGCCGCATGATGCTCCCGATGTCCATCCCCAGCCCGGCCGAAGGCGTGCTCTGGCTCGGGCCGGTCCCGTTGCGCGGCTACGCCTTCGCGATCATCCTCGGCATCATCGTCGCGGTCTGGGTCTCCGAGCGCCGCTGGAAGGCTCGCGGCGGCCGGGTAGGCGACATCCAGGACATCGCGCTGTGGGCGGTTCCGTTCGGCCTGATCGGCGGCCGGATCTACCACGTCATGACCGACTGGCAGCTCTACTTCGGTGACGGCGCCAACCCGATCGAGGCGCTCTACATCTGGCGCGGCGGGCTCGGCGTGTGGGGTGCGATCGCGCTGGGCGCGGTGGGCGTGATCATCGGCGCCAGGACCAAGGGCATCAAGATCATCCCGCTGCTGGACACCATCGCCCCGACCTGTCTGCTCGCGATGGGCATCGGCCGCTGGGGCAACTGGTTCAACCAAGAGCTCTACGGCAGGCCCACCGACCTTCCCTGGGGCCTTGAGATCGACCCGTCGTTCTACCCCGAGGGCCCCGGCCAGTTCCCGGTCGGCACCACGTTCCACCCGACGTTCCTCTACGAGTTCGGCTGGGACATCCTCGCCTTCTTCGTGATCGTCTACCTGCAGAAGAAGCTGCGTCTGGGCGGCGGCCGAGTGGTGGCTCTCTACGTGATGGCCTACTGCCTGGGCCGCGGCATGATCGAGACCCTGCGCATCGACAACGTGCAGCTGGTCGACGTGGCCGGCCTGCGCTGGAGCGAGTGGATGTCGATCATCCTGTTCGTGCTCGCGGCCGCATGGTGGGCGTATGCCACTCTCACCGGACGGGGTATGGTCGAGGAGGAGGTCTACAGCGATCCTGCCAAGGCCCCGGCGAACGACACGACGAACGACCCTGCGGACGACACCGAGAACGACGCCGACGAAGACACCGCCGGCGACGTGAACGACAACGGGACCGACGACGAGGAATCCTCGACAAAGGCGTGATCAGGCACAGATATCGGGCGCAAAGAAGCGCCCTGTTGGAGGATGTCCACCCTTCGACCCTCGTGCGCAACCTACGCGTGACACAGTGGTAACCTAGCCGCACTCGCGCGGGCCAACGCTGTCCCCTGCAGATTGCCAGTTTCATCCCCGCAAGGGCGCGCGCACCTGTCGCAGACTTCCCCCGCTCCGGACCCGGCTCGAAGCAGAGCCGGAAATCCGGGGCTATTGGGCTGCGTCGGTCGGTGCGTGCCCGAGCCCGGACAGACGGGAGATCCCGGTGCCGTACGAGCACTCGTATCCATCCCCCCAGGGTCTCTATGACCCTCGGTTCGAGAAGGACGCCTGCGGCGTCGCCATGGTTGCGACGCTGACCGGTGAGGCCAGTCACGACATCGTGAAGCAGGGCATCCGTGCCCTGGTGAATCTCGATCACCGCGGCGCCGCCGGCGCCGAGACCAACTCTGGCGACGGCGCCGGGATCCTGTTGCAGGTCCCCGACGCCTTCCTGCGTGAGGTCGTCGACTTCGACCTTCCGGCCGAGCGCGCCTACGCCGTCGGCACCGCCTTCGTCCCCGGCGACGCCGACCAGGTCGAGCGCACCGTGAAGCTGGTCGAGGAGATCGCGACCGAGGAGGGCCTGGAGGTCCTCGGGTGGCGTGACGTGCCGGTCAACCCGGACTCCCTCGGTGCCACCGCCAAGGCGGTCATGCCGACCTTCCGGCAGCTCTTCGTCGCCGGTGCCAAGCAGCGCGTGACGGGCCTGGCCCTGGAGCGGCTCGCCTTCTGCCTGCGCAAGCGTGCGGAGCGGGAGACCGATGTCTACTTCCCCTCGCTCTCCAGCCGCACCCTCGTCTACAAGGGCATGCTCACCACGCCCCAGCTGGCCGAGGTGTTCCCCGACCTGGTCGACGAGCGGGTCGCCTCCGCGATCGCCGTCGTCCACAGCCGGTTCTCGACCAACACCTTCCCGAGCTGGCCGCTGAGCCACCCGTTCCGGTTCATCGCCCACAACGGCGAGATCAACACCGTGATGGGCAACCGCAACTGGATGAAGGCGCGCGAGGCGCTGCTCGAGTCCGACGTGATCCCCGGTGACCTGGAGCGGCTCTTCCCGATCTGCACCGAGGGCGTCTCCGACTCCGCCTCCTTCGACGAGGTCCTCGAGCTGCTCCACCTCTCGGGCCGCAGCCTGCCGCACGCCATGCTGATGATGATCCCGGAGGCGTGGGAGAAGCACGAGGAGATGGACCCCGCCCGCAAGGCGTTCTACGAGTTCCACTCCTCGCTGATGGAGCCCTGGGACGGTCCCGCGTCGGTCGTGTTCACCGACGGCACCCAGATCGGCGCGGTCCTCGACCGCAACGGCCTGCGTCCCTCCCGCTACTGGGTCACCGAGGACGGCCTGGTCGTGCTCGGCTCCGAGGCCGGCGTGCTGGCCGACATCGACCCCGCCACCGTGGTCCGCAAGGGCCGGGTCCAGCCGGGCAAGATGTTCCTGGTCGACACCGCGGAGCACCGGATCATCGAGGACGACGAGATCAAGTCCGAGCTCGCCGCCGAACACCCCTACGACGAGTGGCTCCACGCCGGTCTCGTACGCCTCGAGGACATCCCCGAGCGCGAGCACATCGTCCACACCCACGCGAGCGTGACCCGTCGCCAGCAGGTCTTCGGCTACACCGAGGAGGAGCTGCGCATCCTGCTCGCGCCGATGGCCAACACCGGCGCCGAGCCGATCGGCTCGATGGGCACCGACAGCCCGATCGCGGCGCTGAGCGACAAGCCCCGGATGCTGTTCGACTACTTCGCCCAGCTCTTCGCGCAGGTCACCAACCCGCCGCTGGACGCGATCCGCGAGGAGCTCGTCACCAGCCTGGCCGGCACCATCGGCGCCGAGTCTAACCTGCTGAGCCCCGGCCCGGCCTCGTGCCGCCAGATCGTGCTGCCGTTCCCGGTCATCTCCAACGACGACCTGGCCAAGATCCGTCACATCAACCGTGACGGTGACATGCCGGGCTTCCAGGTCCACATCGTCCGCGGCCTCTACGAGGTCGACGGCGGTGCCGACGCGCTGCAGGCGCGTCTGGACGAGATCGCCGCCGAGGTCTCCCAGGCGATCGAGGACGGTGCCCGCATCATCGTCCTCTCCGACCGCCACTCCACCCAGGAGATGGCGCCGATCCCGTCGCTGCTCCTCACCGGCGCCGTCCACCACCACCTGGTCCGCGAGCGCACCCGCTCGCAGGTCGGCCTCCTGATCGAGGCCGGGGACGTACGCGAGGTCCACCACGTCGCCCTGCTGATCGGCTATGGCGCCGCCGCGGTCAACCCGTATCTCGCGATCGAGTCCGTCGAGGACCTCGCCTACGAGGGCTACTTCGTCAAGGCCGACGCCGAGGCGGCGATGGCCAACACGATCAAGGCGCTCGGCAAGGGTGTCCTCAAGGTGATGTCGAAGATCGGCGTCTCCACGGTCGCCTCCTACACCGGCGCGCAGATCTTCGAGGCCGTCGGCCTGTCCAGGGAGGTCGTGGACCGCTACTTCACCGGGACCACGTCCAAGCTGGGCGGCATCGGCCTCGACGTGATCGCCGAGGAGGTCGCCAAGCGGCACGCCACCGCGTACCCGCGCGACGGAGTCGCCAACGCCCACCGCGCGCTGCCGATCGGCGGCGAGTACCAGTGGCGTCGCGAGGGCGAGCCGCACCTGTTCGACCCGGAGACGATCTTCCGGCTCCAGCACGCCACCCGCACCGGCCGCTACGACGTCTTCAAGCAGTACACCGACCGCGTCAACGAGCAGTCCGAGCGACTGATGACGCTGCGCGGGCTCTTCAAGCTCAAGAGCGCCGAGGAGCTGGGTCGCGAGTCGATCTCGATCGACGAGGTCGAGCCCGTCGAGGCGATCGTCAAGCGCTTCTCGACCGGTGCGATGTCCTACGGCTCGATCTCCCAGGAGGCTCACGAGACGCTCGCCGTCGCGATGAACATCCTCGGCGGCAAGTCCAACACCGGCGAGGGCGGCGAGGACCCGGATCGTCTCTACGACCCGAAGCGTCGCTCGTCCATCAAGCAGGTCGCCTCGGGCCGCTTCGGCGTCACCAGCGAATACCTGACCAACGCCGACGACATCCAGATCAAGATGGCCCAGGGCGCCAAGCCCGGCGAGGGCGGCCAGCTGCCCGGCCACAAGGTCTACCCGTGGGTGGCCAAGACGCGTCACTCGACGCCGGGCGTCGGGCTCATCTCCCCGCCGCCGCACCACGACATCTACTCGATCGAGGACCTGGCTCAGCTGATCCACGACCTCAAGAACGCCAACCCGTCCGCTCGCGTCCACGTGAAGCTCGTGGCCGAGGTCGGTGTCGGCACGGTCGCCGCGGGTGTCTCCAAGGCGCACGCCGACGTCGTGCTGATCTCCGGCCACGACGGCGGCACCGGCGCGTCCCCGCTGACGTCGCTGAAGCATGCCGGCGGCCCGTGGGAGCTCGGTCTCGCCGAGGCGCAGCAGACGCTGCTCCTCAACGGGCTGCGCGACCGGATCGTGGTGCAGACCGACGGCCAGCTCAAGACCGGTCGCGACGTGGTCATCGCCGCGCTGCTCGGCGCCGAGGAGTTCGGCTTCGCCACCGCGCCTCTGGTCGTCTCCGGCTGCGTGATGATGCGGGTCTGCCACCTCGACACCTGCCCGGTCGGCGTCGCCACCCAGAACCCGGTCCTGCGTGAGCGGTTCACCGGGAAGGCCGAGCACGTCGTCAACTTCATGCGCTACATCGCCGAGGAGGTCCGCGAGCTCCTCGCCGAGCTCGGCTTCCGGACCATCGACGAGGCGGTCGGCCATGCCGAGGCGCTCGACGCACGCGACGCGATCGACCACTGGAAGGCCTCCGGGCTCGACCTGGCGCCGATCTTCACCCGTGTGGAGTCGCCCCAGCAGTTCTCCGACCAGGCCCTCCACAACACCAAGACCCAGGACCACGGGCTGCAGAAGTCCCTCGACGTCAACGAGCTGCTGCCGCTCGCGGCGCCGGCGCTCGAGCGCGGCGAGCCGGTGCGCGCCCAGCTGCCGATCCGCAACGTCAACCGCACCGTCGGCACGCTCCTCGGTCACGAGATCACCAAGCGCTACCGCGGCGCCGGCCTGCCCGAGGGGACGATCGACATCACCTTCACCGGCTCCGCCGGCCAGTCGTTCGGCGCGTTCATCCCCAGCGGGCTGACGCTGCGCCTGGAAGGCGACGCCAACGACTACGTCGGCAAGGGCATCTCCGGTGGCCGGGTGGTCATCCGCCCGGAGCGTACGGCCGGGTTCAGGGCCGAGGACCACATCATCGCCGGCAACACGCTGGCCTACGGCGCCACCAGCGGACGGATCCACATCCGCGGAGGCGTGGGGGAGCGGGCCGCGGTCCGCAACTCCGGTGCCAGCATCGTCACCGAGGGTGTCGGCGACCACGGCTGCGAGTACATGACCGGTGGTCGTGTCGTCGTGCTCGGTCCGACCGGGCGCAACTTCGCGGCCGGCATGTCCGGCGGCATCGCGTGGGTCCTCGACTTCGCGCAGCAGCGGCTCAACGGCGAGCTGGTCGCGGCCACCGCCGTCGAGGAGAAGTACGCCGCCGAGCTCGAGCAGCTCGTCCGCGACCACCTCGAGGAGACCGGCTCGGCCGTCGCCGAGGCGCTCCTGGCCGACTGGCCGAACTCTCTGACCCGCTTCACGCAGGTCATGCCCAGTGACTACAAGCGCGTGCTCGAAGCTCAGGAGGAGGCCCTCGAGGAGGGCCTCGACGAGGACGAGGCTGCCGCGCGGATTATGGAGGTACTTCATGGCTGAGCTTGCGAAGTCCATGAACATCCAATACAGCATGGCCGCCGTGGGCGCGGCGACGAAGGAGCCGTCCCATGGCTGACCCCAAGGGTTTTCTGAAGAACGGACGTGAGGTCGCCGAGAGGCGTCCCGTCGAGGAGCGCGTCAAGGACTGGCACGAGGTCTACCCGGGCAAGATCGGCAAGACCCTGCTGCCGATCATCAACACCCAGGCCTCGCGCTGCATGGACTGCGGCATCCCGTTCTGCCACCAGGGCTGCCCGCTCGGCAACATCATCCCCGAGTGGAACGACCTGGTCTGGCGCAACGACTGGGAGGGCGCCTCGGAGCGTCTGCACGCGACCAACAACTTCCCCGAGTTCACCGGTCGCCTCTGCCCGGCGCCGTGCGAGACCGCCTGCGTGCTGGGCATCAACCAGCCCGCGGTGACGATCAAGAACATCGAGGTCTCGATCATCGACAAGGCCTGGGACGCGGGCTACGTCAAGCCGCAGCCGCCCGAGTGGCTCTCCGGCAAGGCGGTCGCGGTCATCGGCTCCGGGCCTGCGGGCCTGGCCGCCGCCCAGCAGCTCACCCGGTCGGGCCACACCGTGGCCGTCTACGAGCGGGCCGACAAGATCGGCGGGCTGCTGCGCTACGGCATCCCCGAGTTCAAGATGGAGAAGTCCCAGGTCGACCAGCGCCTGGCGCAGATGCGCCGCGAGGGCACGGTCTTCCGTCCGGGCGTCGACGTCGGCACCGACATCACCGGTGCTCAGCTCCAGGACCGCTACGACGCGATCGTGCTGGCCAACGGCTCGACCGTCGGCCGCGACCTGCCGGTTCCCGGGCGTGAGCTCGACGGGATCCACCAGGCGATGGAGTACCTGCCGCAGTCCAACCGCGCCTCGCTCGGCGAGGCGGTCCCCGACCAGATCCTGGCCGAGGGCAAGCACGTGGTCATCATCGGTGGCGGTGACACCGGCGCCGACTGCCTCGGCACCGCGATCCGCCAGGGCGCGGAGTCGATCACCCAGCTGGAGATCATGCCCCGCCCGCCGGAGGAGCGCCCCGACGCTCAGCCGTGGCCGACGTACCCGATGACCTACCGGGTCGCCTCCGCGCACGAGGAGGGTGGCGAGCGGGTCTACGCGGTCTCCACCAAGGAGTTCCTCGGCACCGAGGACGGCCGCGTGCGCGCCCTGAAGCTGGTCGAGGTCGAGTTCATCGACGGCAAGCTGACCGAGAAGGAGGGGACGGAGAAGGAGATCCCCGCCGACCTGGTTCTGCTGGCGATGGGCTTCACCGGTCCGGAGAAGGACGGCCTCCTCACCCAGCTGGGTGTGGAGTACGACCCGCGCGGCAACGTCGCTCGCGACGACTCCTACGCCACCTCCGTCCCCGGCGTGTACGTCGCCGGCGACGCGGGTCGCGGGCAGTCGCTGATCGTGTGGGCGATCGCCGAGGGCCGCGCAGCAGCGGCCGCGGTCGACACCTTCCTCACCGGCTCGACCAACCTGCCGGCGCCGATCCGCCCGACGGACCGACAGTTGATGGTCTGAGGCTGACGCACAGAGGCTGACACACCGAGGCACAACGGCGTGCCGATGACTGGCTCGGCACCTTCACACGGAGGTGTCGGGCCAGTCGGTTCCAGCACTGGGTTTGAGGGGGCGACCAAGGGGCGGGAGACTGGCGCCATGCCGGACGTACCCGCCGTCGTGAATCCCAGGGAGTGCACGATCGCCGACGCGCTCGAGGTCGTCGGCGACCGCTGGAGCCTGCTCGTCGTCCGAGAGCTCTTCTA
This sequence comes from Nocardioides sp. NPDC006273, assembly GCF_040613495.1. Lineage (NCBI taxonomy): Bacteria > Bacillati > Actinomycetota > Actinomycetes > Propionibacteriales > Nocardioidaceae > Nocardioides > Nocardioides sp. NPDC006273. Next base: position 28,131 of record NZ_JBEXSD010000057.1, read on the forward strand.
CGACCAGCTCCGGTTCTCCCAGATCGCGCGCAACACCGGCGCGCCCCGCGACGTGCTCACCGTGCGGCTGCGCAAGCTGGTCGAGCACGGCGTGATCGCGCGGGAGCAGTACAGCGAGCGGCCGGTCCGCTACGAGTATCGGCTCACACCGGCCGGCCGCGCACTCTCCCCGGTGTTGCTCACGCTCAAGAAGTGGGGGAGCGAGCATGCTCGCCCCGGCGTCGATCCGGCGCCGCTCCTACACACTTGCGGTGAGGAGTTTGTCGCTCACGTGCATTGTCGCGCCTGTGGGGAGGGGCTAGCCGCCGGCGACCTCACGCTGGGTGTGCAGCGGGCCAGCGGCGTCTGACCCGGAACCTTGGTGTCAATGCTCGATGAATGACCAGATCGGGTCGCCTCCCGGGTGCTGGTTTGAACGTTCCAGAGGGGTAGTCTGGGCTCCCGTGAGAAGAGCCAAGATCGTCTGCACCCTGGGACCCGCCGTCGGGACGGAGCGTCGCATCCGCGAGCTCGTCTACGCAGGCATGGACGTCGCCCGGATGAACATGAGCCACGGGTCCCACGACGACCACTCCAGCAACTACGCGCTGGTGCGGGAGGCCGCTGCGGCGAGCGGGCACAGCGTCGGCATCTTCGCCGACCTGCAGGGCCCCAAGATCCGCCTCGAGCGCTTCGAGGAGGGGTCGACCACCCTGCACCGCGGTCAGCCCTGGACGATCACCACCCGGGACGTGCCCGGCACAGACAAGATCTGCGGGACGACCTACAAGGGCCTTCCCGGTGACGTGAAGGTCGGCGACCCGATCCTGATCGACGACGGCAAGCTGCGGCTGCGGGTCACCGCGGTCGACGACACCGAGGTCCACACCGAGGTGCTGGTCGGCGGGAAGGTGTCCAACAACAAGGGCATCAACCTGCCCGGCGTCGCCGTCTCCGTGCCGGCTCTCTCCGAGAAGGACGAGGAGGACCTCCGGTTCGCGCTCAAGCTCGGCGTCGACATGATCGCGCTCAGCTTCGTGCGCAACGCGAAGGACTACGAGGACGTCCGCAAGATCATGGACGAGGAGGGGCGCGTCGTCCCGGTCATCGCCAAGATCGAGAAGCCGCAGGCGATCGACAACCTCGACGAGGTCATCGCCGCCTTCGACATGTTCATGGTCGCCCGCGGTGACCTCGGCGTGGAGTGCCCGCTCGAGGAGGTGCCGTTTCTGCAGAAGCGGATCATCGAGCTGGCTCGCCTCAACGCCAAGCCGGTCATCGTCGCCACCCAGATGCTCGACTCGATGATCTCCAGCCCGGCCCCCACCCGCGCCGAGGCCAACGACGTCGCCAACGCCGTCCTCGACGGCGCCGACGCGGTGATGCTCTCCGCGGAGACGAGCGTGGGGGACTATCCGATCCACACCGTCGAGACGATGGCGCGCATCATCGTCGCCACCGAGCGCCACGCGTTCTCCTCGGAAAGCAGCCGCGCCGCCGAGCTGAGCCCCATCGACTGGGACCCGCACACCCGCTCCGGAGTCATCGCCAAGGCCGCCGCCGAGGTCGCCGACCGGGTCGGCGCGAAATACCTGGTCGCCTTCACCACCTCCGGTGACTCCGCCCGCCGCCTCTCCCGGCTGCGCGGTGTGATCCCGCTGCTCGCCTTCACCCCCTCCGACGCCGTACGCAGCCAGCTCGCGCTCAGCTGGGGCACCGAGACCTTCCGCACCGACGAGGTCGAGCACACCGACGAGATGGTCCGCCAGGTCGACGAGAACCTGCTCAAGCTCGGCCGCGTGGAAGAGGGCGAGTTCGTGGTGATCATCGCCGGCTCGCCTCCCGGCATCCCCGGCTCCACCAACGCCCTGCGCATCCACCGCATCGGCGACGCGATCAACGCGGTCGCGCCTGCCTACGAGCGCAAGGGCTAGCTCTTCGGGCCGATCAGGGCGTCGAGCGCCGCGACCGCGTCGCGGCGCGAGACGCTGATCGTCCTCCAGTTGGACTGGCGCCACGGGATCTCGACGAGATCGAGGGCCCACGCGCACAGGCCGCGGATGTCGTCGGAGACGTTCACGAACTGCCAGCGCGGATAGACGTAGGTCCGAGGACCGCTCGGGAAACGACGGGTGACGGTGTTGATGCTGCGGGAGCCATCGCTGTGGAAGAGGCCTCGGAGGAAGTCAGCCGGGCAACTCTCGACGATCTTGAGTTGCCACGGTTTGAGGACGATCGGCCGGGTGTGCTTGCGGCCCGCTCCGTGCTGGGGGAATAGGCACGGCCAATGCATCCAGTTCGAATGGACATCCAGGCACCCGGTGCGTGGCACGCGAAAGACCCGGCCACCCGGCCTGATCCGATCGAGCAGACCTATCACGTCCTCGATGATTTGCGGATAGACGAGGTCGCAGGAGATGCGGAGGAAGTAGTAACGAGCAGCCCTCGCGATGTAGCCGTCTCCGAGGTAGAAACCGAGAAGCGCGGCGTACGCCTCCTCGTCGATCTGCAGGTCATCGCACCGCGGGCATGCGCCGGGTCCGCTGCTGGGTTCACGGTCCCGCCACTCTCGAACCGTCGATCGCGCGACCCCCGTCGCCCTGGCGACGGCTGACAGCGACTCACCTTGTTCGAGGAGCGCGAGCGCCTCAGCTCGGATGGGAGCGGCGTACATGCTCGTAGTCTGCGCTCGAGCACCGACATTTCGGTGGAACGGTTAAGCGATTTGGTGCCCCGGGTCGGATTCGAACCGACACTGGATGTGGTTTGAGCACATGGCCTCTGCCGTTGGGCTACCGGGGCTCTTTGCGGTGCGGAACGTGCCACCGCGAGAGCACAACTTACCGGACAGTGGGCGGGATCACTGAACCGGGACCTGCCCCAGATGCCCTAGTCTGTGCTCGTGACGGAGAGCAACCCCAGCAGCACCCCGGAGACCCACACGCGGCGAACGGTCGTCATCGCGGAGGACGAGGTCCTGATCCGGATGGACCTCAAGGAGATGCTCACCGAGGAGGGGTACGACGTCGTCGGCGAGGCCGGGGACGGCAAGGCCGCGATCGAGCTCGCCACCGAGCACCGGCCCGACCTGGTGATCCTCGATGTGAAGATGCCGGTGCTCGACGGGATCGCGGCGGCGGAGGCGATCGCGCGCGACCGGATCGCCCCGGTGGTCATGCTGACCGCGTTCTCCCAGCGTGAGCTGGTGGAGCGTGCGCGCGACGCGGGTGCGATGGCCTACCTTGTCAAGCCGTTCAACATCACCGACCTGGTGCCTGCGATCGAGCTCGCGGTGAGCCGCTTCCAAGAGCTCGCCCAGCTCGAGAAGGAGGTCGCCGGTCTGACCGACCGGCTCGAGACCCGCAAGGCTGTGGACCGGGCCAAGGGGATCCTGCAGGAGGGGCTCACGCTCAGCGAGCCCGAGGCGTTCCGGTGGATCCAGAAGACCGCCATGGACCTGCGGCTGTCGATGCGCCAGGTGGCTGAGGGCGTCATCGAGCACGGCGTCAGCGGGCCACGTACCTGAATCCGTGTAAACAGCACGTCACAGATCGGTTGCGGTCTCGGATGAGGGTCAACCTGTGGCTTGTTCGTGGGTGATGTCGGCCTAGACTGCCCGCGCGGATCCGGCTGACCAGCGAGTTCAGCTGGTGTCAGGATCCGTCTTTAGGACACAGAGGCAGGAGTACCCACGTGCGCAAGCGGCTCTACAGAGTCCTCGTCGCGCTCATCGGTGCGCTGATGGTGCTGTTGGTAGGGACCCCGGGGGCCGCACAGGCAACCGAAACCCCACCGCCGGACGCCACCGCGATCCAGGTGACGCTTCAGGACAAGGCCAACAAGGATGCCCAAGGCAATCCCAAGCCGATCCCGGACGTGACCCTCGAGGTCACCAAGGACGGTGAGAAGGTCGGTGAAGGCGTCACCGACGCCGAGGGTGTGGCGATCATCGAGGTCGAGGAGCTCGGCGAGTACGTCGTGTCCCTCGACGAGGACACGCTGCCGTCGGGGACCGTCCTCGACGAGAACACCAACGACGAAGCCACCGTGCAGGTGCGCTTCCAGGGCCCCAACAACCGGGCCATCTTCCCCATCGGGGTCACCGCCGGCGACCAGGCGAACTTCGCCAAGGACCTGGCGACCAACCTCCGTGGCGGCCTGGTCTTCGCTCTCATCCTCGCGGTGGCCGCGCTCGGGTTCGCCCTGATCTTCGGACCGACCGGCCTCTCCAACTTCGCCCACGGGGAGATGCTCACCTTCGGTGCGGTGATCGCCTGGACCTTCGACTCGCTGCTCGACTCCGGAGCGCTTGCCGGTGTCGCGGTGATCATCGCCGCCATCATGGCGACCATGGCCGGAGGGCTCGGCGGGTACGTCCAGGACAAGGTGCTGTGGGGGCCGGTCCGACGGCGCGGCGCCGGCCTGATCGCGATGATGATCATCTCGATCGGACTGGCGATCTTCCTGCGCTACGTCTTCCAGTACTTCTACACCTCCTCCACGCTGCAGTACTCGCAGTACTCGAACCAGAGGCGCGAGGCGCACTGGTACTACCTCGGGTTCGCCATGGCCGACCGCGAGGCGGTGATCGTCGTGGTCGCCCTCGTCGTGATCGTGGGCGTGTGCCTGTGGCTCGCCAAGAGCCGCATGGGCAAGGCGATGCGAGCGGTCTCCGACAACCCGGCCCTGGCCGCGTCCTCGGGCCTGCGCGTCGACAGTGTCATCACCAGCGCCTGGGTGCTCGGTGGCGCGATGACCGCGTTGGCCGGTGTCCTCTACGCGTTGCAGAACCAGGTCAACAGCTTCATGGGAATGAAGATCCTGCTGGTCATCTTCGCCGCGGTCACCCTCGGCGGCCTCGGCACCATCTGGGGTGCTCTGCTCGGTGCCCTGGTGATCGGCTTGATCAACGAGCTCGGGCCGCTGCTGTTCAACATTCCTCCGTCGATCAAGGAAGTCGGACCGCTGGTGATCATGATCGTGATCCTGCTGGTGCGCCCGCAAGGCATCCTCGGTCGCAAAGACCGGCTCGGGTAGGAGACGACAATGGATATTCTAGAGATTCTCCGCACCGCGTTGCAGCAGGCTCTCGGTCCCCAGGCGATCGTCTTCGCCCTACTGGCCATCGGTCTCAACGTCCACTTCGGCTACACCGGTCTGCTGAACTTCGGCCAGGCCGGGTTCGCCCTGGTCAGCGCGTACGGTCTGGCCGTCACGATCGTCACCTTCGGGGCGCCGTTCTGGCTCGGCCTGATCGTGGCGATGATCGCGCCCCTGGTGCTGGCCGTGATCCTCGGTCTGCCGACCCTGCGGCTGCGCGCCGACTATCTGGCGATCGTGACGATCGCCGCCGCTGAGATCCTGCGGTTCGTCGCCGGCGCGGTCGAGACCAAGGACGTCTTCGGTGGCTCCAACGGACTGAGCGGCTTCGCCGGACCGTTCCAGGCCGCCAACCCGTACTCCAAGGGCGTGGATCTCGGCATCGTGGCCTTCCGGCGCGACGACCTGTGGTCGTTGACGGTCGGGTGGGCGCTGGTGGCTGTCTGCTGCGTACTGGTCTGGGCGCTCATGCGTAGTCCGTGGGGCCGAGTCCTGCGCTCGATCCGTGAGGACGAGGATGCCGTGCGCTCGCTGGGCAAGAACGTCTTCGCGTACAAGATGCAGGCTCTCGCTCTCGGTGGCCTCATCGGTGGCCTGGGCGGGCTGTTCCTGGCGCTCAAGCAGGCCTCGGTGGTGCCCACCAACTACGCCACGCTGATGACCTTCTACGCCTTCGCCGCGCTGCTTCTCGGTGGTGCGGCCCGGGTGCTCGGCCCCGTCATCGGAGCGATCCTGTTCTGGTTCCTCATCGCTGGGCTCGGCTCGTTCTTCAGGCAGTCGGCCGGCGCCGACGGCTGGATCCCGACGGTGATCATGACCGACACCCAGGCCAGCCTGATCCGTTACATCGTGCTGGGTCTGGCCATCATTCTGCTGATGATCTTCCGCCCACAGGGGATCTTCGGAGACCGTAGGGAGATCGCGATCGATGAGCGCTGACATGACTGACAAGACCGACAAGACGGACAAGACGGACACGGGGCCTGCGGGCCTCGTCGGCGTGAGCACCGAGCCGGGTGCCAAGAAGCCCGACCCGATCCTGGTCGCCGACAACATCGTGCGTACGTTCGGTGGCCTGACCGCCGTCGACGTGGACCACTTCGAGATCCAGCGGGGTGCGATCACGGCGTTGATCGGGCCCAACGGTGCAGGCAAGACCACGTTCTTCAACCTGCTGACCGGTTTCGACCAGCCCAGCAGCGGCACCTGGAGCCTGGACGGCAGATCGCTGAAGGGGATGGCGCCGTTCAAGGTCGCCCGCCTCGGCATGGTGCGTACGTTCCAGCTCACCAAGGTGCTTGCGAAGCTCTCGGTGCTCGAGAACATGCGTCTGGGCGCCACCGGACAGCGCGGTGAGCGGTTCTGGGCCGCTCCGTTCAAGGGCCTGTGGGGCAAGCAGGAGGCCGAGATCACCGCGAAGGCCGACGACCTGCTCGCCCGCTTCCTGCTCGATGCGAAGCGTGAGGACTTCGCCGGCTCGCTCTCCGGTGGTCAACGCAAGCTCCTCGAGATGGCGCGTTCGCTCATGGTCGACCCCGAGCTGGTCATGCTCGACGAGCCGATGGCCGGGGTGAACCCTGCCCTCAAGCAGTCGCTGCTGGGCCACGTGAAGTCGCTTCGCGACGAGGGCCGCACGGTCCTCTTCGTCGAGCACGACATGGACATGGTCCGCGACATCTCCGACTGGGTCATCGTGATGGCCCAGGGGAAGATCGTCGCGGAGGGTACGCCCGGATCGGTGATGGCCGACCAGCGCGTGATCGACGCCTATCTCGGCGCCCATCACGACACCGACCTGAGCGAGCTCGACGAGGAGAAGCTCGAGGCCGAGGTCGAGGCCGAGATCGCCCAAGAGGAGGGTTCGAAGTGACTTCCACCGACACGGACAAGTTCCGGGAGACCCACCTGCGTGAGGCCGAGGGCGCGGTGCTCCGTGCCGACGGCCTGATCGCGGGCTACCTCCCGGGGGTCAACATCCTCAACGGCAGCGATCTCTACTGCCAGCGCGGCGAGCTGGTCGGCATCATCGGCCCCAACGGCGCCGGTAAGTCGACGCTGCTCAAGGCGTTGTTCGGCCTGGTGAAGATCCACGAGGGCACCGTCAAGCTCGAGGGTGAGGACATCACCGGCAAGCGTGCCGACGAGCTCGTCTCGCGAGGGATCGGGTTCGTCCCGCAGAACAACAACGTCTTCCCGAGCCTGACCATCGAGGAGAACCTCGAGATGGGCTGCTACCAGGCGCCGAAGAAGTTTGCGGAGCGGTTCGAGTTCGTCGCCGGGATCTTCCCTGCCCTCGGTGAGCGCCGCAAGCAGCGCGCTGGCGGTCTCTCCGGCGGTGAACGTCAGATGGTCGCGATGGGCCGGGCGCTGATGATGGAGCCGTCGGTCCTGCTGCTCGACGAGCCGTCTGCGGGGCTCTCGCCGGTCATGCAGGACGAGGTCTTCGTCCAGACGCGCAAGATCAACCAGGCCGGCGTCTCGGTCGTGATGGTCGAGCAGAACGCCCGTCGCTGTCTGCAGATCTGCGACCGTGGCTACGTGCTCGACCAGGGCCGCAACGCCTACACGGGCGCCGGCCGCGAGCTCGCGGACGACCCGAAGGTGATCGAGCTCTATCTCGGCACCCTGGGTGCCAAGGAGGACTGACGAGCGTACGTCTCGAACGCACGGGGCCCCGGAGCAGCTGCTCCGGGGCCCCGTGCGGTGTTCAGGCGACGGTGTTCGAACGCCGCTGGGAGCGCCGCGCGGCGAGCAGCTCGCCGACGGCGCTGGACTGCTTCGGGCTGCGAGACATCCGGGCGTGATGGGGCAGGGCGCGGCCGACGACGTTGAGCCGGGAGCGTACGACCGCGGTCGGGGCCACGCGCATGACGGCCTGCGCTCCGAGACCGAGCCGGGCCAGGAACCGGTTGCCGTCACGGCCGGCGGCGGAGCCCGCGGCCGCGATCACCCTGACGCCGCGCTCCTCGGCGAAGACGACGGCCGACTCCATCAGCTTCCGGCCCACGCCCCGGCGCCGAAAGCTGGGAACGACGTGGGGCGCGAAGATCTGCACCGTCGGCTCCAGGTTGAGCGGACCGAAGGTGGTGGCGCGCAGGTAGACCGCCCCGGCGGTCTCGCCGCCGCACTCGGCGACCAGGAGGCGCTGGTCGGGGGAGGCGCCGGCGTCACGGATGATCGTCTCCAGGTCGCCTAGCTGGTCCTGGGCGTCCGCCATCCGCAGCGAGTCCTGCCAGATGCCGAGAAGGAAGAGCGCGTCATCGACTCGAGCCTCTCGCAGCGTCACCGGAACCCTGCTCATCGGGCTCGTCCTACACGGGTGTCGTGCGTACAGATCATCACAATTCCTCCACGATCGTGGCTGTTCCCGGGCGGAATCGGGTTTCCCGAGTGATCATGTCACCACGGTGCCGATAATACGGAGCCGATCATGGCGGCAACCCAGGCAATGATGCCATGGGGGAGATGTAACGGATTGGTGAAAAGACAAGTCCCTCGGGTGATTCACCCTCCGGGCGTCTCTAATGTGTCTCCGCAAGGTCCGACGTGAGCCGGGCCAGCCCATACGAAAGAGGGACTAAGCAGTGAACTCATCATCCTCTACCTGGATGAAGCTGACCGCAGGCGCCGGCGCCTTGGCGCTCAGCTTCACCCTCGCCGCCTGTGGCGGCGAGACCGCTTCCGAGGAGCCGGAGAAGAAGGCCGCCCCCAAGGGTGACGGCACTTTCACCGTCGGGCAGCTCCTCCCACAGACCGGCAGCCTCGCGTTCCTCGGCCCGCCCGAGTTCGCCGGTGTCGACCTCGCCGTCAAGGAGATCAACGAGGCTGGCGGCGTGCTCGACAAGCCGGTCGCCTCGCACAAGGCCGACGAGGGCGACTCCGACTCGGGCATCGCGCCGGCTGAGGCCGACAGCCTGCTGTCGAAGAAGTCCGACGTCATCATCGGCACGGCATCCTCGGGTATGGCGAAGACGGTCGTGGACAAGATCATGAGCGCGGGCACCGTGCTCTTCTCGGGTGCCAACACCTCGACCGACTTCGACGAGGGCGACTTCTCCAAGCCTGACCTGTACTTCCGTACGTCTCCCTCCGACATCCTCCAGGGTGCGGTGCTGTCGAACCTGCTGATCGAGGACGGTCGCTCCAACGTGGCCATCCTGGCTCGTCAGGACGCCTACGGTGAGACCCTCGCCGAGCAGATCAAGGTCAACCTCGAGGGCTCGGGCGCCAAGGTCGCGACCACGTCGTTCTACAGCCAGGACGCCACCTCGTTCGAAGCCCAGGTCAACGAGATCGCCGGCTCTGGTGCCGACGCTGTCGTCGTGGTCTCCTTCGAGGAGGTCAAGAAGATCATGCCGCAGCTCATCGCTGCGGGTGCTGGCCCGGCCAAGCTGCCGACCTACTTCGTCGACGGCAACACCGCGGACTACTCCGACACCTTCAAGAAGGGGGAGCTCAAGGGCGTCAAGGGCACCATCCCGGGCGCCGAGACCAGCGACGACTTCAAGGCGCGTCTCGCCACGGTCGACCCGAACCTGAAGGACTACGCGTACGCGGCCGAGTGCTACGACGCCACGATCGTCGCAGCACTCGCGGCGGTTGCGGCCGAGAACGACTCCGGTGAGGCGGTCGCCGAGCAGATCATCGATGTCACCACCGGTGGCACCAAGGTCACGTCCTTCGCCGAGGGCGTCGAGCTTCTCAAGAAGGGTGAGGACATCGACTACGACGGTGTCTCCGGCCCGATCGAGCTCGGTGAGACCGGTAGCCCGACCGCTGCGTCGATCGGCATCTACCAGTACGACGACAAGAGCCAGATCGCTCCGGTCAAGTACATCTCCGGCCAGATCTGATCTGCCTGAGACCAATGGCGAGTGCCCCGAGGCGAAAGCCTCGGGGCACTCGTGCTCTGTCTGTCGGCTACGCCTTGGGGACGCGCGCGGCGTCGATGAGCGAGCAGGTGATCCGCGAGGTGCAGACCCGCTTGCCGCGCTCGTCGGTGATCACGATCTCGTAGGCCGCCGAGCTGCGTCCGAGGTGGATGGCCGTCGCGGTGCCGGTGACGATGCCGGAGGTCGCCGCGCGGTGGTGGGTGGCGTTGATGTCGACGCCGACGGCAAGCTTGCCCATCGACGCGGCGTGCATGCCGGATCCGGTAGACCCGAGCGTCTCGGCGAGGGCGACCGAGGCGCCGCCGTGCAGCAGCCCGTACGGCTGGGTGTTGCCCTCAACAGGCATGGTGCCGACGACCTTCTCGGCTGAGATCTCGAGGATCTTGACGCCCATCTTGTCGTTGAGGCCACCCATGCCGTGGGGGAGCGAGGCGAAGAACGTCTCGCCGGCGGTCTCGTCGCCTGGCGAGACGGGCTGGTCGGTGGTCGATGCATCGGTCATGGATGCATCGTCGCATGTGCCGCTCGGGCCCGGGGCGCGAGGGACGCGCGGGTCTCGACCCGCGGTCGCGCCGTTGTCGGCGGTCGTGGATAGAGTCGGACCGTGGCTGACGTGACGCGTGACCGACTGCTCCTTCTCGATGGGCACTCGCTGGCCTACCGGGCCTTCTTCGCTCTGCCGGTGGAGAACTTCTCGACCGTCACGGGGCAGCACACCAATGCCGTCTACGGCTTCACCTCGATGCTGGTCAACGTGCTGCGCGACGAGACCCCGACCCATGTCGCGGTCGCCTTCGACCTGTCGCGGCAGACGTTCCGGCTGGAGGAATACTCCGAGTACAAGGCCAAGCGCAACAAGACGCCCGACGAGTTCAAGTCCCAGCTGCCGCTGATCCAGCGGCTGCTCGACGTGCTCAACATCCGCCATCTGTCGCTGGCGGGCTACGAGGCCGACGACATCATCGCCACCTTGGTGACTCAGGGGCTGGAGGCCGGGATGGAGGTGCTGATCCTGACCGGCGACCGCGACTCGCTGCAGCTGGTCACGGAGTCCTCGACCGTGCTCTATCCGATGCGAGGAGTCTCCGACCTGGCGCGGATGACACCCGAGTCCGTGGAGGCGAAGTACGGCGTGCCGCCGCACCGCTATCCCGAGATCGCCGCGCTGGTGGGGGAGGACTCCGACAACCTGCCCGGCATCCCCGGTGTCGGCCCGAAGACCGCCGCGAAGTGGATCAACACCTACGACGGCCTCGACAACGTGATCACCCACGCCGACCAGATCAAGGGCAAGGCCGGCGACAACCTGCGTGCGCACCTCGGTGACGTGATGCGCAACCGGCGGCTCAACGCACTGGTGCGAGACCTGTCCCTCGAGATCGGCCCGGCCGACCTCGGGCGGGTCGAGTGGGACCGTGCGGCCGCGCTGGAGCTCCTCGACGAGCTCGAGTTCCGCGGGGAGATCCGCACCCGGATCACCGACGTGCTCGCCCCGGAGGACGACGTCCCGGTCGACGAGAGCGGGTTCGCGCTGGAGGGCGAGACCCTGGCTCCCGGCGCCGTCGCGGCCTACCTCGACGGGCTCGGGGCCACGCCCGTGGGCGTGCATGTGCGCGGGGCCTGGGGTTCTGGCACCGGCCGCGTGGACGGGTTCGGCTTCGCGACGCCGGAGCGGGCGGCGTACGTCGGGGTGGACGGGCTCACGCCCGAGGACGAGAAGGCGCTGGCCGACTGGCTCGCGGACGCCTCGAAGCCGAAGATCATGCACGACGCCAAGGGGGCCGAGCTGGCGATCGACGCCCATGGTTGGTCGCTGCGCGGGCTGACCACCGACACCGCGCTGTCTGCCTACATCGTGGCTCCCGACCAGCGCTCCTACGACCTCGCCGACCTGACGCTGCGCTATCTCAAGCGTGAGCTCAAGCAGGAGGACGACGGTGGCCAGGAGTCGCTCTTCGGCGACGACGAGGTCGGCGGCGACGGCGTCTCGAAGACCTCGATGCTCTACGCCCGGGCGGTGCTCGACCTCGCCACCGAGCTCGACTCGGCGGTCGAGGCCGCCGGCGGACACCGGCTGCTGGCCGAGGTGGAGCTTCCGCTGCTGCATCTGCTGGCGCGGATGGAGAAGACCGGGATCGCGGTCGACACCGAGCACCTCGACGCGCTGGAGCGGCACTTCGCCGGTCAGATGAAGCAGGCCGCCGACGAGGCCTACGGCGTGATCGGCAAGGAGATCAACCTCGGCTCGCCCAAGCAGCTGCAGGTGGTGCTCTTCGACGAGCTCGACATGCCGAAGACGAAGCGCACCAAGACCGGCTGGACCACGGACGCCGACGCCCTCCAGCAGCTCTATGTGAAGACCGAGCACCCGTTCTTGATCGCCCTGCTGCGTCACCGCGACGTCACCCGGCTGCGGGTCACCATCGAGGGCCTGCTGAAGACCGTGCAGGACGACGGCCGCATCCACACCACCTTCAACCAGACCATCGCGGCCACCGGCCGGCTCTCCTCGACCGAGCCCAACCTGCAGAACATCCCGGTGCGCACCGAGGAGGGTCGCGGGATCCGGAAGGGCTTCGTCGTCGGAGACGGCTACGAGTCGCTGTTGACGGCCGACTACAGCCAGATCGAGATGCGGATCATGGCCCACCTGTCCGAGGACGAGCTGCTCATCGAGGCGTTCCGTTCCGGGCGCGACTTCCACTCGATCACCGCCGCGCGAGTATTCAGCGTCGACCCTGACGCGGTCTCGGTGGAGCAGCGGGCCAAGATCAAGGCGATGAACTACGGCCTGGCCTATGGGCTCTCGGCCTTCGGCCTCTCCCAGCAGCTCGGGATCGAGCCGAGCGAGGCGCGTGGGCTGATGGAGGAGTACTTCGAGACCTTCGGCGGCATCCGGGACTATCTGCGCAGCCTGGTCGAGGAGGCCCGGCGCACGGGCTACACCGAGACCATCATGGGTCGCCGCCGCTACCTGCCGGACCTGCTCTCGGACAACCGCCAGCGCCGTGAGACCGCCGAGCGGATGGCGCTCAACGCTCCCATCCAGGGCTCGGCCGCCGACCTGATCAAGGTCGCCATGCTGCGGGTCCAGGCCGCTATCGACGAGGCCGGTCTCACCTCCCGGATGCTCCTCCAGGTCCACGACGAGCTCGTCTTCGAGGTCGCCTCGGGGGAGCGGAAGGCCCTGGAGACCCTGGTGCGCCAGCAGATGGGCTCCGCCGCTGACCTCAACGTCCCCCTCGACGTATCGGTGGGCACCGGCCTCTCCTGGCACGAAGCCGCCCACTGACCCCGCCGAATCGGTAGTTATGGCGCGCCGAATCGGTAGATCTGGCGTGCCCCGGCTCCGCTGAGACACCACGCCCGGAGCTCGTCGGCGGGTCGCGTCGCGGCCGCCTCGATGTCGGCGTTGCGCTGCTCCGGGGAGG
>NZ_JBEXSD010000058.1:0-41226 GCF_040613495.1 Nocardioides sp. NPDC006273
AGGATGGGTCCACGAGTACAACCATCACCGACCCCACTCAGCAATCGGGAAGGCCGCACCCATCACCAGGTTGAACAACCTGGCTGGGCATCACAACTAGCCGACCCACACGGACTGGCCGGCAGACGCGAAGAGGCCCGGAGCCACGCGATGTGCGCGGGCCCCGGGCCTCTTGCGTCGAATCGACCGGATCAGAGGTTGATCATGTGACCCGCGATGCCCTCGATGGCTTCCTTCATCGCCTCCGAGAGCGTCGGGTGGGCGAAGACGTTGCGCGCGACCTCGTCGGCGGTCAGGTCCCACTGCTGGGCGAGAGTCAGCGCGGGCAGCAGCTCGGTGACCTCGGGGCCGATCATGTGAGCGCCGAGGATCTCGTTGTGCTCGGCGTCGGCGACGATCTTCACGAAGCCGACACCCTCGGCCATGCCACGGGCCTTGCCGTTGGCGGAGAACGGGAAGGAGGAGGTCTTGACGTCGAAGCCCTTCTCCTTGGCCTGCGCCTCGGAGTAGCCGAACGACGCGATCTGCGGCTGGCAGAACGTCGCCCGCGGGATCATGTCGAAGTTGATCTCCATGGTCTCGGCGTCCGCGATGGTCTCCGCGGCGACGACACCCATCGCCTCGGCGGTGTGGGCGAGCATCAGCTTGCCGGTGCAGTCACCGATGGCGTAGATGCCCTCGACGTTGGTGCGGCCACGGGCGTCGATCGCGATCGCGCCCCGGTCGGTGAGCTCGACGCCGGTCTTCTCGAGGCCGAAGCCCTCGACCCGCGGCGCGAACCCGAAGGCCGCCAGGAACTTGTCGGCCTCGATCACCTGCTCCTCGCCGCCGGCGGCCGGGGCCACCGTGACCTTCACGCCGGAGCCGGTGTCCTCGGCGCCCTTGACCGCGGTCGAGAGCATCACGTTGACGCCGAGCTTCTTGTACTGACGCAGCAGCTCCTTGGACACGTCGGCGTCCTCGGTCGGCACCATCCGGTCGAGGAACTCGACGATCGTGACGTCCACACCGAAGTTCTTCAGCACGTAGGCGAACTCGACGCCGATCGCGCCCGAGCCGCCGATGATGATCGAGCTCGGCAGCTCCTCGGTGAGGATCTGCTCCTCGTAGGTCACGATGTTCTGCCCGTTGGGCACGACACCCGGGACCGAGCGGACGGTCGCGCCGGTGCCGATGATGAGGTTGTCGAAGGTGTAGGAGGTCTTCGCACCGTCGTTGCCCTCGACATCGATCGACTTCGGCCCGGCGAGCGTGCCCCAGCCGTCGATCTCGGTGATCTTGTTCTTCTTCATCAGGTAGTGGACGCCCTTGGCGCTCGCGTCGGCCACGCTGCGGCTGCGCTTCCAGGTCGTGGAGAAGTCCATCGTGGCGTCGCCGGAGATGCCGAAGGTCTTCTTCTCGTGCGTGATGATGTGCGCGATCTCAGCGTTGCGGAGCAGCGCCTTGGAGGGGATGCAGCCGACGTTGAGGCAGACACCACCCCAGTACTGCTTCTCGACGACGGCGACGGACTTGCCGAGCTGAGCGGCACGGATGGCGGCGACGTAGCCACCGGGGCCAGCGCCGAGGACGAGAACATCAAAGTGGGTCACGCATCCAAGGGTAGACCGCGGATAACACACAGATCCCAGTCGGACCAGCGACTGAGCGGTAACCTCGTGTTCCGTGACTCTCTACGCGGCCTATGGCGTCAACCTCGACCCTGCGCTGATGAGCGAGCGCTGCCCCCATTCACCGCTGCGGACCACCGGCTGGCTCAGCGGGTGGCGGCTCACCTTCGGCGGCGAGGACAACGCCATGGGCGAGGGACCGATGGTCACCATCGTCCAGGATCCGTTCGAGCAGGTCTTCGTCGCCGTCTACGACGTCGTCGACCAGGACATGGAGGCGCTGGAGAAGTGGGAGCTGGCCGACATCGGCCTCTACTTCAAGGCCAAGGTGCGGATCTCCGCCCTCGCCGAGGACCTGCTCTGCGAGGCCTATGTGCTCGACACGTACGAGGGTGGGATCCCGGATGCCCGCTACCTGGGCGCGCTGGCCGATGCCGCCGAGGCGGCCGGGGCG
Source organism: Nocardioides sp. NPDC006273 (assembly GCF_040613495.1). NCBI lineage: Bacteria > Bacillati > Actinomycetota > Actinomycetes > Propionibacteriales > Nocardioidaceae > Nocardioides > Nocardioides sp. NPDC006273. The sequence continues at coordinate 2,065 of NZ_JBEXSD010000058.1, forward strand.
CCGGACGACTACGTGCACGCGCTGCGTACGAGGCCCTGCCGGTCCAACGATTGAGGCTCCTGGCGGTGGTCGAGCTCGTCGAGACCAGGTCTAAACTCAGCGAGTGACCACGCCTTACGAACTCGCCAAGGAAGCCGCCGCCGCGCTCGCTGAGAAGACCGGCGTCGAGAAGCACGACATCGCGCTGGTGCTGGGCTCGGGCTGGCTGCCCGCCGCCGACGCGCTCGGCGAGGACTACACCGAGATCTCGACCACCGACCTGCCCGGCTTCAGCGCCGCCGCCGTCGCCGGTCACAGCGGCAAGATCCGCTCCATCCGGGCGGCCAACGGCCGCAACCTGCTCCTCTTCCTCAGCCGCACCCACTTCTACGAGGGCAAGGGCGTCGCCGCGGTCGTGCACCCGGTCCGCACCGCCGCGGCCGCGGGCTGCTCGACGATGGTCCTCACCAACGGCTGCGGCGGCCTCAACCCGTCGTGGTCCCCCGGCACTCCGGTCCTGATCAAGGACCACATCAACCTCACCGCGTCCTCGCCGCTGGTCGGCGCGAACTTCGTCGACCTCACCGACCTCTACTCGGCCCGTCTACGTGGCCTGGCCAAGCAGGTCGACTCCTCCCTGGACGAGGGCGTGTACGTCCAGTTCACCGGCCCCCACTACGAGACCCCGGCCGAGGTGAAGATGGCCGGGATCCTCGGCGGTGACCTGGTCGGCATGTCGACCACTCTCGAGGCGATCGCGGCCCGTGAGGCCGGCATGGAGATCCTCGGGATCTCGCTCGTCACCAACCTCGCCGCCGGCATCTCCGACCAGCCGCTGGACCACGCCGAGGTCCTGGAGGCCGGTCGCAACGCCGCCACCCGGATGGGCGCGCTCCTCAGCGACCTGGTGCCCAAGATCTGAGCCTCCGGGCAGATGATGACCTAGGGTCGGATCCATGATCCCCACCGACCAGTCCGCGCTCGTGGTCCAGGCACGGGAATGGCTCGCCGGCGACCCCGACGAGCAGACCCGAGCCGAGCTCGAGAGCCTGCTGACCTCCACAGACCCGGGCGCCGTCGCCGAGCTGGCCGACAGGTTCTCCGGCACGCTCCAGTTCGGCACCGCCGGGCTCCGAGGAGCGCTCGGGGCCGGGCCCAACCGGATGAACCGGGTGGTCGTCATCAAGGCCGCCGCAGGACTGGCCCGCTACCTGCTCGCCACCGGCGCGCAGGGGCCGGTGGTGATCGGCTACGACGCCCGGCACAACTCCGACGTCTTCGCCCTCGACACCGCCGAGGTGATGACCGGAGCGGGTCTCCACGCGCTGGTGATGCCGCGTTCGCTGCCGACCCCGGTCCTGGCGTACGCCGTCAAGGCTCTCGACGCGAGCGCCGGGGTGATGGTGACGGCCAGCCACAACCCGCCGCAGGACAACGGCTACAAGGTCTACCTCGGCGACGGCTCGCAGATCGTGTCCCCGGCGGATGCCGAGATCGCGAAGCGGATCGCGGCGGTCGACAAGATCAGCTCGGTCACCCGGGGCGCCCCCGGGCGCACGATCAGCGAGGACCTGGTCGACAGCTATCTCGACACGGTCGTCGGGCTGCTCGACGAGGGCGGTGCTCGCGACCTCACGACCGTCTACACGCCGCTGCACGGTGTCGGCGGCGACCTGGTGCAGCTGGCGATGAAGTTCGCCGGCTTCCCCGCACCCAACGTCGTCAAGGAGCAGGAGCGGCCCGACCCCGAGTTCCCGACCGTCGCCTTCCCCAACCCCGAGGAGCCCGGCGCGATGGACCGGGCGATCGCGCTGGCGAGCAAGAAGGGCGTCGACCTGGTCATCGCCAACGACCCGGACGCCGACCGCTGCGCTGCCGCGATCCCGGTGGCCGGCAAGAAGTGGCGGATGCTGACCGGTGACGAGGTCGGCGCGCTGCTGGCGACCCACCTGATCCGCAAGGGCGTCACCGGGACGTACGCCGCCTCGATCGTCTCCTCCTCCCTGCTCGGGAAGATCGCGGAGGCCGCCGGGCAGACCTACGCCGAGACGCTCACCGGCTTCAAGTGGATCTCGCGCGCGCCCGGCCTCGCCTTCGGCTACGAGGAGGCGTTGGGCTACTGCGTCGACCCCGAGCACGTCCGCGACAAGGACGGCATCTCGGCGCTGCTCCTCCTGTGCGAGCTCGCGGCTTCGCTGAAGGCGGAGGGGCGCGACCTGGCCGACCTGCTCGACGAGCTCGCGGTCGCGCACGGCCTGCACGCGACCTCACAGCTCTCCATCCGGCTCGAGGACCCGGCGCAGATCGCCGCCGGGATGCAGCGACTCCGCGACCGCCCCGTCACCGCGCTCGCCGGTTCAGCGGTGCTGCAGATGGACGATCTGGCCCTCGGCGAGGGCGGTCTGCCGCCGACCGACGGGATCCGCTACCAGCTGGCCGGCGGGTCCCGGGTGATCGTGCGGCCCAGCGGCACCGAGCCCAAGATCAAGTGCTACCTCGAGGTCGTGCAGCCCGTCGCCGACGCCTCTGCGCTGGCGGAGGCGCACGCCGGCGCCGAGATCGCGCTCGGGGCGCTCAAGGTCGACATCCGCGCCGCCCTCGGTCTCTAGCTCAACCGCTGGTAGGGGTCAGAGGACGAGAAGGACCACGAAGACGACGGCCACCGCGGCGGTGACGGCGATCAGCGGCCAGTCCCAGCTGCGGCGTACGTCCTCGGCGAGGGCGAACTGCTCGTCGGAGTCCTGCTTGACCCGGCGCCGGTCGCGCGCGTCCTGGGCCAGCGAGTTGAGCCGCTCCTCGATGAAGTCGGCGTGGTTGGTCAGCGGCATGTGGTCCCGCTTCTTCTTGACCGCCTCGCGCAGCGGACGGCCCACGGCACCACTGACGTAGGTGCGGCCGCCCGCGTAGGCGCCGAGGGTGCGGCCGACCGAGACGCGCTCCAGCGCGGCCATCGGGAAACGCACGGTCGAGTAGAGGTGGTGCAGGACGAAGTCGCCCTCGCTGACCCCGACCTTCGTGCGGATGAACGCGGCGTATGCCACCAGCGCGAAGAGCAGTCCGCCAACCGTCGTCTCGAGGTGCCAGCCGGTGACCGCGTCGAGCACGATCACCGCAAGCGCGGCCCCCATCGAGAGGAGACCCCATACGGTGCTGCTGGAGTTGCGGAACCACTCCTCGGGCTGATCGTCATTCACGGCGCACACCTTACGACGTGGGGACCAATAGGAATGCGCCGGCCAGGCGCCTATTGATCCCCACGTCGTCAGCCCTCGTATGCTGAACCAGTGCCTAACGCCTCTGACATCGCGAAGCTGATCGACCACACTCTCCTCAAGCCCGAGGCGACCCGCGCCGACGTCGAGGCGCTGATCCTGGAGGCCGCCGAGCTCGGCACCTATTCGGTGTGCGTCTCGCCGTCGATGCTCCCTGTCAACGCTCCGGCCGAGCTCAAGATCGCCGTCGTGTGCGGCTTCCCCAGCGGCAAGCACACCTCCTCGATCAAGGCCGCCGAGGCGGCTACGGCGGTCGAGGCCGGCGCCGACGAGGTCGACATGGTCATCGACGTCGGGGCCGCGAAGGAGAAGCGCTACACCGATGTCGAGGCCGACATCGCCGCGGTCCGCGCAGCCGTTCCCGCCCCCACCGTGCTCAAGGTGATCATCGAGTCCGCGGCACTCGAGGACGACGAGATCGTGGGCGTGTGCCAGGCAGCCGTGCGCGCGGGCGCCGACTTCGTGAAGACCTCCACCGGCTTCCACCCCGCCGGCGGCGCCAGCGTCCACGCGGTGGAGCTGATGCGCAAGACCGTCGGCCCCGACGTCGGGGTCAAGGCCTCGGGCGGGGTGCGCACCATGGAGCAGGCCGAGCAGATGATCGACGCCGGAGCGTCCAGGCTCGGGGTCTCGGGCTCGCGCGCGCTGCTCGCCGGGGCGCCGGGGTCGGCCGCCGGCTACTGACTTCGGCCGGCGACAGGGGAGAATGCCCCGGTGCGTGCTCAGGTCATCGTCCTCGCCGGCCCTTCCGGCGCCGGAAAGTCCCGTCTAGCCGAACGGCTGGGCCTGCCGGTCCTCCGGTTGGACGATTTCTACAAGGACGGCCCCGACCCCTCGCTCCCCCGGATCACCGAGGGCCCCAACGCGGGCCTGGTCGACTGGGACCACCCCGACTCCTGGCTCCCCGACGACGCGTTGAAGACGATCGCCCATCTCTGCGAGACGGGCGCCGCGGACGTGCCGGTCTACGACATCGCCCACGACGGCCGCACCGGCTGGCAGACCCTGGCCCTCGGCGACGAACCGTTCTTCCTCGCCGAGGGCATCTTCGCCCAGGACATCGTGGCCGACTGCCGCACCGCGGGGCTGCTGGCTGCCGCCTACTGCGTCACCCAGTCCCCGACGGTGACCTTCTGGCGCCGCCTCACCCGCGATCTCCGCGAACACCGCAAACCCCCGAACGTGTTGGTCAAGCGGGGCCTGGCGCTGATGCGCGCGCAGCCGCAGGTGGTCGCGGACGCGGTCGCCAAGGGCTGCACCGCGGTCTATCCGAAGCACGGCTACGTCGCCATCAAGCGACTCATAGGGCTGCGTACGCGTCCTTGATCTCGTGGATCAGGTCGACCCGCTCGTCGTAGGGGATGAACGCGGACTTCATCGCGTTGGTCGTCAGCCGCTGGAGCTCGGGAAGGCCCCAGCCGAAGGCCTCGACGATGCCGGTCATCTCCGAGGTCATCGAGGTGCGTGACATCAGCCGGTTGTCGGTGTTGATGGTGACCCGGAACCCGAGGTCGTAGAGGAGCCCGATCGGGTGCTCGGCGATCGACTTGGCGGCCCCGGTCTGCACGTTGGAGCGCGGGCAGAGCTCGAGCGGGATCCGCCGGTCCCGAACGTACGCAGCGAGCCTGCCGAGCCGCGGCGCCTCGCCCTCCTCGACGGTGATGTCATCGACGATCCGTACCCCGTGACCGAGTCGGTCGCACCCGCACGGGTGGACGGCCTCCCAGATCGATGGCAGCCCGAAGCCCTCGCCGGCGTGGATGGTGAAGCGCATGTTGTCGGCGGCCAGCTGCTCGAACGCCGCCAGGAACCGGCTCGGTGGGAAGCCCTTCTCCGGACCGGCGATGTCGAACCCGGCCACTCCGCGGTCGCGCCAGGTCACCGCCAGCTCGGCGATCTCGGCGGCACGAGCGGCCTGGCGCATGGCGGTGAGCAGCTGGCGTACGACGATCTTCCGGCCTGTGGTCGCGACCGCCGCCATCCCCTCGTCGAACCCGGCCTGGACGGCCGAGACGACCTCGTCCAGCTCGTGGCCGGTGGCCACGTGGAGCTCCGGCGCCCAGCGAACCTCGGCATAGACGACCCCGTCCTCGGCCAGGTCCTCGACGCACTCGCGGGCCACCCTGGTCAGGGCGGGCAGCGTCTGCAGCACCGCCAGCGTGTGCGCGAAGGTGTCGAGGTAGCGCTCCAACGACCCGGAGTCGGCGCTGGTGACGAACCACTCCTCCAGCGCGACCGGGTCGTTCTGGGTGCCCTCCGGGAGCTGGTGTCCCACCTCGGCGGCGAGCTCGATGATCGTGGAGGGGCGTAGACCGCCGTCGAGGTGGTCGTGGAGCAGCACCTTCGGGGCGGCCTTGATCTGCATGTCGGACGGTTTCATGGGCCCATTGTTCCGCATCAGGCTAGATTCCGGGCTGTGCGCACATTCACCTCTCTCGAAGAAGTCTCCGCAGCTGCCGGCACCGAGATCGGCACCGGCGAATGGCTCCAGGTCGACCAGGACCGCGTCAACGCGTTCGCCGACGCCACCGGCGACCACCAGTGGATCCACGTGGACGAGTCACGGGCCAAGGAGGGCCCGTTCGGGGGCACCATCGCTCACGGCTACCTCACCCTGTCCCTCCTCCCCTACCTCGGGCTGAGCGTCTACTCGCTGGAGACGCCGGGCGCGAAGCTCAACTACGGCCTCAACAAGGTCCGGTTCCCCACCCCGGTCCTGGTCGGCTCCCGCGTCCGCGCGGCCGTCGCCTTCGGTGAGGTCACCGAGCTCCCCACCGGCCTCCAGCTCGTCGTCAAGACCGTCATCGAGATCGAAGGCGCCGACAAGCCCGCATGCGTCGCGGAGTCGGTCGTGCTCCTGCTGGAGTCCTGACGCCTCAGGAGTAGTCGGCCCACAGTCGCTGGGTCGTGCCGTCGACAGTCATCTCGCCGCCGTACGGCACGATCCACTGCGGCCGGGTGTGCCCGAACGGCGGGCCGACGACGACCACCGCGTCGGAGTTGTAGCGGGCGACCGTCTCGATCGCCGCGTCACGCTGCTCGGCCCGCTTGGCGGCGCGCTCCTCGGCGCTGGGTCGGCGCTCGAAGTCCGACGTCGGCGGGCGCGCGACGATGACCGCGTCGACCGCCTCGAGCAGCCCTCGCTCACCCAGCGCGCGGGTGATCCAGCCGAACTCGCGAGCCGGGATGAGCTCCTCGGAAGTCTCCAGAAGGAGTACGCCGCCCGCCAGCATCCCCGGGTCGACCGGGAAGCGTCCGGCGGTCAGCACCCACTGCATGATCTCGATGCAGCCGCCCCAGGTGGGGCCGGTGATCTTCCGTTCCGGACCCGCCCACGTCCAGGGCTCGGTCGCCTCACGCTCACCGTATTCGGTCAGCGCACGCGGGTCCTGCCAGTCGTGCCCGATGTCCTCGGACTCGCCCGGCTCGGTGATCTCCAGGGTTTCGCCGGTGAGGAGCGCGGCCTTGAGCGAGGCCTCGTGGATCGGGTCGAGCCCCGGACCGGGGCCGAGGTGGACCTGGGTCGACCCGCCGTGGAACGCGGCCACGCCGTTGGTCCACAGCCAGTTGAGCAGGTTGGTGTTGTCGCTGTAGCCCAGGAACGGCTTCGGGTCGGCTCTCAGGAGGTCGGCGTCGAGATGCGAGATCACGGTGATCTGGTCCTCGCCACCGATGGTCGCCAGCACCGCCCGGATCTCCGGGTCGGCGAACGCGGCGTTCAGATCCGCCGCGCGCTCCTGCGCCGTCGCACCCAGCTTCCGGGTCGCCGGATACTCGACCGGCACCAACCCGGTCACCTCGGCCAACCGCGACATCGCCTGCTCGTGGATCGCCGGCGCCACCCCGGGCGCGGCGAACGAGGGTGAGAGCACGGCGACCTTGTCGCCCGCGACGGCCTTGGGTGGCTTGACGATCTTCATGGGTGAAGTCTGGCGGTCCGGCGGAGTGGGAAGCGAACGGTTATCCCCCCCCTCGGCCGAGGGGTAACACGCTGTTCGTAGGACTATCCGGTCGTTATAAAGGGCGAGTAGTCCTACGAACGACGTGTTACAGCTCGCCGAGCCGGGCCGAACACGCTCGATCGGCGGTCGGCGGTCGGCGGATCAGCCGATGCGGTCGAGGATCAACGGCGTCGCCTCGTACGCCGCCCCGTCCCCGATCTCGTAGCCACCCTCGAGCGCCGCGAGCGCCCGGTCGAAGCGCTCAGGCGTGTCGGTGTGAAGCGTGAAGAGCGGCGCGCCAGCAGCAACCGGGTCGCCCGGGCGAGCGTGCCAGGTGACCCCGGCCCCGGCCTGGACCTGGTCCTCCTTGCGCGCCCGCCCGGCGCCAAGCCGCCACGCGGCGAGCCCGACGGCCATCGCGTCGAGCCGGGTCAGCACACCGGAGGTCGGTGCGGTGACGACGTGGGTCTCACGTGCGACCGGCAGCGGCGCCGACGGATCGCCGCCCTGGGCAGAGATCATCGCCCGCCAGGCGTCCATGGCCTTGCCGGAGGCGAGCAGGTCGGCCGGGTCCGGACCGGAGACACCGGCTGCGGCGAGCATCTCCCGGGCCAGCGCGACGGTGAGCTCGACGACGTCGGCAGGGCCGCCGCCGGCGAGGACCTCGACGGACTCCGCGACCTCGATCGCGTTGCCCGCGGTCAGGCCGAGCGGCGTGGCCATGTCGGTCACGAGCGCAACCGTGTTGACGCCGGCATCGGTGCCGAGGTCGACCATGGTGCGCGCGAGCTCCTGCGCGGCCGGCAGCGTCTTCATGAATGCCCCGGCACCGACCTTGACGTCGAGCACCAACGCACCGGTGCCCTCGGCGATCTTCTTGGACATGATCGAGGAGGCGATCAGTGGGATCGCCTCGACCGTGCCGGTCACGTCGCGCAGCGCGTAGAGCTTGCGGTCGGCCGGAGCGAGCCCTTCACCGGCCGCGCAGATCACCGCGCCGACCGAGCCGAGCTGGGCCATCATCTCCTCGTTGGACAGCGAGGCCCGCCACCCGGGGATCGACTCGAGCTTGTCGAGCGTGCCACCGGTGTGGCCGAGGCCGCGACCGGACAGCTGCGGCACCGCGACGCCGCACGCGGCGACGAGCGGCGCCAGCGGCAGCGTGATCTTGTCGCCCACGCCGCCCGTGGAGTGCTTGTCGGCGGTCGGGCGATCCAGGGAGGAGAACGACATCCGCTCCCCCGAGGCGATCATCGCCGCCGTCCACCGCGCGATCTCGCGCCGGGACATCCCGTTGAGCAGGATCGCCATGTTGAGGGCCGACATCTGCTCCTCGGCCACGTCCCCGGCCGTGTAGGCCTTGATCATCCAGTCGATCTGCGAGTCGCTCAGCTCGCCACCGTCGCGCTTGGCGAGGATCACCTCGACCGCATCATGTTCCGCCATGCGGACAGCGTAAGGCGAGAGACCCGCAGGTTCCCACCGGGCGACGCGTCAGGCCGACGATCGCCCGGAGAGGTGGTTACGCGAGGTCCTCGGGACCGAAGGCGTCGGGGAGGACCTCGGACATCGGCTTCACACCCGAGACGGTCATCAGCAGCAGCTCCGGGCCGCCGTTCTCCCACAGCAGCTGGCGGCAACGGCCGCACGGCATGATGACCTCCCCGGAGCCGTTGACACAGACGACATGGGTGAGCCGGCCGCCGCCGGTCATGTGCAGGGACGAGACGAGCCCGCACTCGGCACACAGGGTGACGCCGTAGCCAGCGTTCTCCACGTTGCACCCTTGCAGCAGGCGCCCGTCGTCTGCGTAGCCGGCGACCCCGACGGGGTAGCTGGAGTAGGGCGCGTACGCATGTTTTGCGGCGTCGACGGCGTGCGCACGCAGGCCTTCCCAGTCAAAGCCGTCTGCGGCGTACGTCTGTTTCTCGGTCATGGTCCGACCTTAGAGCCTGTCCAGATAACCGAATGCAACGCAGGAGGCTTAGGCTTCGTCGAGATCAAAAGTTGGTAACCGTTCGCGTATTCCCTGGAATTGCTCGGTCATAGGGGAGAGCGTTCGGACCATGAATGTCCTTTGCGACGCTTTTCGCGGAGCAACGACCTGGAGGCACCAGTGAAGAAGAACATCAAGAAGGCCGCCGCCGGCGGTTTCGCCGCGGTCATGACCGCTGCCGCGCTCGGCGCGTGCGGAGAGGCGCCGACCGAGCGCGCCGGGGAGGGGAACAGCGACTACCTGCCCTGCATCGTCTCCGACGAAGGCGGCTTCGACGACAAGTCGTTCAACCAGCTCAGCTACGAGGGCGTGAAGGAAGCCGCCGACGAGCTGGGCTCGAAGTTCAAGGACGTCGAGTCCAACAGCCCCAACGACTACACCTCCAACCTGGAGAGCCTCGTCGGCCAGGGCTGCGACACCATCGTGACCGTCGGGTTCGCGCTGTCCGCTGCGACCATCGAGTCCGCCAAGGCCAACCCGGAGACCGAGTACGTCCTGATCGACGATGCGGCCGACGCCGACTTCGACGGCAAGACCGACGCCGAGAACATCAAGCCGATCCTGTACGACACGGCTCAGGCCGCCTTCCTGGCCGGCTACGTCGCCGCCGACTACACCAAGACCGGTGTCGTGGGCACCTACGGCGGCCAGCCCTTCCCGACCGTGACCATCTTCATGGACGGCTTCAAGCAGGGCGTGGAGTACTACGCGAAGACGAAGAACAAGGACGTCAAGGTCGTCGGCTACGAGGGCGGCGAGAAGGGCTCCTTCACCGGCGAGTTCGTCGCGAACGAGAAGGCCACCAACACCGCCCGCCAGATCATTCAGCAGGACGCCGACGTGATCCTTCCGGTCGGTGGCCCGATCTACCAGGGCGCGCTCACCGCGATCGAGGACTCCGGCAAGGAGGTCGCCCTGATCGGTGTCGACGCCGACTTCTACGAGACCGACCCGAAGACCCAGGACGTCGTGCTCACCTCGATCCTGAAGAACATGAAGACGTCCACCACGGACGTCGTCCTGGCCGCCGGTGAGGACGAGTTCGACGCGACGCCTTACGTCGGCACCCTCGAGAACGACGGGGTCGGCCTGGCGCCGTTCCACAACTTCGAGTCGAAGGTCTCCGAGACCCTTCCGGCCGAGATCGAGGAAGTCACCGCCGGCATCAAGGACGGCTCGATCAAGGTCAACTCCTACCTGGCCAAGTAAGCCACCCGGTGGCACCGCTCGGCGGGGCCACCACGACGAGGGGGCCGGCGAACCCGGCCCCCTCGCCACGTACCTCTGGAACTTCTCCATCCCTGCAAGGAATGATCCGTGCCATGAGACTCGCGCTTCGCGACATCACCAAGCGCTTCGGCTCCCTGGTCGCCAACGACCACATCTCACTGACCGTCGAGCCAGGTGAGATCCACTGCCTCCTCGGCGAGAACGGCGCGGGCAAGTCCACGCTGATGAACGTGCTCTACGGCCTCTACCAGGCCGACGAGGGCGAGATCCTCATCGATGACGTGCCGCAGCGCTTCAAGGGCCCCGGCGACGCGATGGCCGCCGGGATCGGCATGGTGCACCAGCACTTCATGCTGATCCCCGTCTTCACGGTGGCCGAGAACGTCATGCTCGGTCACGAGGCGACCGGTTTCGCGGGCAAGCTCGACCTCGACGCCGCCCGCAAGCTGGTCCGGGACATCTCCGAGCGCTTCGGGTTCCAGGTGGACCCCGACGCACTCGTCGAGGACCTCCCGGTCGGTGTGCAGCAGCGCGTCGAGATCATCAAGGCGCTCTCCCGTGACGCCGAGGTGCTCGTCTTCGACGAGCCGACCGCCGTACTGACTCCGCAGGAGACCGACGAGCTGATGGCGATCATGCGCCAACTCAAGGAGTCCGGCACCGGCATCGTGTTCATCACCCACAAGCTCCGCGAGGTGCGCGAGGTGGCCGACCGGATCACGGTCATCCGCCGCGGCACGGTGGTCGGCGAGGCCTCCCCCGAGGCCTCCAACGCCGAGCTCGCGTCCCTGATGGTCGGCCGTCCGGTCGAGCTCAAGGTGCACAAGGAACCGGCCCAGCCGGGCAAGCGCGCGCTGGTCGTCTCCGACCTCGTCGTCGCCGACGAGGACGGCCACGTCCACGTCGACGGCATCAGCTTCCACATCGACGCCGGTGAGATCCTCGCGGTGGCCGGCGTCCAGGGCAACGGCCAGACCGAGCTCACCGAGGCGATCGTCGGCCTGTCTCCTCACGTCGAGGGCTCGATCAACCTCGACGGTCGCGAGATCGTGGGCCGCTCGGTGCGCAAGGCACTCGAGGCGGGCATCGGGTTCATCCCCGAGGACCGCCAGGTCGACGGCTTGGTCAGCAACTTCACCATCGCCGAGAACCTCATGCTCAACCGCAGCTATGACAAGCCCTTCGTCTCCCGCGGTTCGCTGAACCTCAAGAAGCTCGACACCTTCGCCAAGGAGAAGCTGGCGGAGTACGACGTACGCGCCCCCGGGGTCTCGACCCTGGCCGGACAGCTCTCCGGCGGCAACCAGCAGAAGGTCGTCGTCGCGCGCGAGCTCTCCCGCGACCTGCGGCTTCTCGTCGCCTCTCAGCCGACTCGCGGCGTCGACGTCGGTTCGATCGAGTTCATCCACAAGCAGATCGTGGCGGCACGGGACTCGGGTGTCCCCGTGCTCGTCGTTTCCTCCGAGCTCGACGAGATCGCCGCTCTCGCCGACCGGATCATGGTCCTCTACCGCGGGCGGGTCGTGGGCATCGTCCCCGCCGACACCTCCCGCGACACCCTCGGTCTGATGATGGCCGGCGAGTCTCCTGAAGGGAGCATTTCGTGAGCGAGAAGGGGCCGGAGAACGAGCCGGCCGAGTCTGCCGAGGCGACCTCGGACGATCGCGTCGGTGAGGGCACGAAGGACTCGGCCTCCGACGCCGACCGGGTGCCCGAGGCGAGCCGTTGGCACCTGGCGCTGCGAGAGATCACCACGGGCAACGCGCTCGTCGCGGTGCTCTCGGTGGTGCTGGCGATGTTCTTCGGGTCGCTGATGATCCTCTTCACCGACGAGGACGTCCGCTACGGGCTCTCCTACTTCTTCGCCCGCCCCTCCGACACGTTCTTCTACGCGTGGGAGGCCATCTCGGGGGCCTACGTCTCGCTGTGGCGAGGCGCGGTCTTCAATGATCTGGCCGGTACGTTCGCCCAGCAGATCAAGCCGATCACCGAGACGCTGAAGTTCGCTGCGCCGCTGACCCTGGCCGGGCTCGGCATCGGTCTGACCTTCCGCGCCGGACTCTTCAACATCGGTGGCCGCGGCCAGATGCTGCTCGGTGGCGCCGCCGCCGCGTTCGTCGCGGTCAAGCTCGACCTGCCGATGATCGTGCACCTGCCGCTGGCGATCCTCGCCGGCGCGCTGGTCGCCGCTCTGTGGGGCGGGATCGCGGGAATCCTGAAGGCGCTGACCGGCGCCCACGAGGTGATCGTCACGATCATGCTCAACTACGTCGGCTACTACCTGGTCTTCTACGCGCTGACCCGCGAATCGCTGCTGCAGGCACCTGGCTCGGCCAACCCGAAGTCCGCACCGATGCCGGAGTCGGCGATCCTGCCGGACCTGCTCGGGCCGCAGTTCAACCTGCACGCAGGGTTCCTGCTCGCAGTGGCGGCGACGTTCCTGGTCTGGTGGATCCTCAACCGATCCTCGCTCGGCTACCGGTTCCGCGCCGTTGGTGAGAACCCCGCGGCGGCGAAGGCGGCCGGCATCAACGTCGGCGTCGCCTACGCCAGCGCCTTCATGATCTCCGGCGCTCTGGTCGGCATGGCGGGCGTCAACCAGGTGCTCGGCTCGGTGACCGACGGCGCGACCGGCGGGCTCGATGCCGGGATCGGGTTCGACGCGATCACCGTCGCGCTGCTGGGTCGGTCGCGTCCGTTCGGCATCCTGGCCGCCGGAATCCTCTTCGGCGCCTTCAAGTCGGGCGGCTTCTTCATGCAGGCCTCCGAAGGCATCCCGGTCGACATCGTCTTGGTGGTGCAGTCGCTGATCGTGCTGTTCCTCGCCGCGCCACCACTGGTGAAGGCGATCTTCCGACTCCCCACGAAGGAGGCCTGAGCGCTGTGTCTGCTGTCGATCTTCCGGTCCAGGCCGACGCCACGGGCGTCGCCGAACGCATCCCCGGCCTCTGGAAGCCGCCGATCGTCATGGGCGTGTTCACGATCCTGGTGGCCCTCCTCGTCCTGGTGGGCCCTCGCGAGGGTGACTCCACCTTCCGGTGGAGCCGGGAAGGCGACTGGTTCGCCATCCCGGACGTCTCGCTCCCTGCCAACGGCATCGTCTGGGCCGCTGTGCTGCTATGCCTGCTCTGCACGGCGTTCGCTGCCTGGCGGTCCTACTCCAGGCTCAAGACGCCCCTGGTGGTGGTCGCTGCCTTCGCCGTGTTCGCGGTGAGCGGCTTCCTGGCCTGGGCGGTCGCGGGCAAGACGCTTCCCATGGTCGGTCTGCTCGCCGGTGCGCTCGCGCTCGCGGTGCCGCTGGTGTTCGGTGCTCTGGGCGGCGTACTCGGTGAGCGTGCGGGCGTCGTCAACATCGCCATCGACGGGCAGCTGCTCTTCGGCGCCTTCGGCGCGGCGATCACCGCCTCGCTCACCGGCTCGGCGTGGGCGGGACTGGTCGCGGCGATGGTCGCCGGCATGCTCGTCGCGCTGCTGCTCGGCCTGTTCGCGATCACCTACTGGGTGGAGCAGGTCATCGTCGGCGTCGTCCTCAACGTGCTGGTGATCGGGTTCACCAGCTTCATGTTCTCCCAGGTCCTCTCGGAGAACGCCGGCGCGCTCAACAACCCTCCGCACTTCCCGCGCCTGGAGATCCCGCTGCTGTCCGGCATCCCGGTCCTCGGGCCGATCTTCTTCCGCCAGACCGTGCTGGTCTACGTGATGTACGCGGCGGTCTTCCTCGTCTCCTGGGCGCTCTACCGTTCCAAGTGGGGCCTGCGGGTGCGCGCGGTCGGCGAGCACCCGAAGGCCGCCGACACCGTCGGCATCGACGTGATCGCCACTCGCTATCGGACGGTGCTGCTGGCCGGCGCGATCGTCGGCATCGGCGGGGCGACGTACACGCTCGTCTCGGTGCCGTCCTTCGGTCGTGAGATGACCGGCGGTGCGGGCTATATCGCCTTGGCTGCGGTCATCTTCGGCAAGTGGGACCCGATCAAGGCCACCCTCGCTGCGCTGCTGTTCGGCTTCGCCACCAACGTCGAGTCGGTGCTCTCCGTCATCGGCTCGCCGGTGCCGTCGCAGTTCATGCTGATGCTGCCCTACGTGGTCACGATCTTCGCCGTCGCCGGCCTGGTCGGGCACTCACGTGCACCAGCCGCCGACGGCGTGCCTTATCGAAAAGGCTGACCAGCCGAAACTGCACTTGTGGGCGACGAAACTGCCGTTTCGTCGCCCACAGGTGATTTCTCGGCTCGCCATTTCTACCGATTCGTCGGGGTGAGGGCGAGGGCGCGATGGGCGGCGGCGGCCAGGACCTTGGCGCCGACGCCGACCGCGCGCTCGTCGATGCGCAGGTCGCCCTGGTGGAGGTCGTAGGTGGGGCCGCCGGGGGTTCGTACGCCGAGGCGGAACATCGAGCCCGGAACCTGCTCCTGATACCAGCCGAAGTCCTCGCCACCGAGGCTCTGCGCGGTGACGACCCCGCCCCGCTCACCGAGGACGTCACGGACCGTGTCGACGAGGATCTGGTGGGACTCCTCGTCGTTGCTCACCGGCGGGACGCCTCGGGTGTAGTCGACCGCAGCCGTCACGCCGTAGGGCGCGATGATCTCCGCGACGACCTCGCGCACCACGTGCTCGACCTCGCTCCAGGCGTCGCTGTCGAGGATCCGGACCGTCCCCCCGACAGTGCCGTGGGCGGGGATCACGTTGTGGGCCAGGCCGGCCGCGACCTTGCCCCACACCACGCTGATGCCAGCTCGGGGATCCATCCGCCGGCTCAGGATCACCGGCAGCTCGGTGGTCACCTTGGCGAGCGCGAAGACCAGGTCACCGGTCAGGTGCGGGCGCGAGGTGTGGCCGCCGGTGCCGCTGAGATGCACGTCGATCACGTCGGACGCGCTGGTCAGCGAACCGGAACGAAGCCCGACGCGCCCGACGTCCACGGTCGGGTCGCAGTGCAGCGCGAAGATCCGCTCCACGTCGTCGAGCGCACCCAGGCTCATCAGGTGCAGCGCGCCACCGGGCATGACCTCCTCGGCGGGCTGGAACAGCAGGCGTACGCCCCCTGGCAGCGGTGACTTCCGGTGCAGGTCGGCCAACGCCAGACCGGCACCGAGCAGGGCCGTGGTGTGCACGTCGTGGCCACAGGCGTGGGCGACCCCGGGGACGGTGCTCGTCCAGACGTCGGTGGTGACGTCGTCGACGGGCAGAGCGTCCATGTCGCCGCGCAGCGCGACGACCCTCGAGGCCGCCCCGTCCCCGCCCAGGTCGGCGACCAGCCCGGTCGTGGACGGTCGCTCGACCTGCCAGCCGGCCTTCTCCAGCCGCTCGACGATCAGCTCGGTGGTGCGATGCTCCTGCCAGGAGAGCTCCGGGTGCGCGTGGATGTCGCGGCGCAGGTCGATCAGCTCGGCGTCGTAGGCATCGACTCGCTCGGCGAGGAAGGCAGCAGGCTCCAGCATGGTTCAGCCAGACTAATCGTTGTCGTAGGCGGCGAGGATCCGGTCGGCAGCGACGGTCGCCGGAAGATCTCCGGAGAGCACCTCGGCACGCACCTGGTCGCGGATCGCCTTGACGCCTTCGGAGTGCTTGAGCCGCTGGTCGAGCTCGTCGCGGACGAGCGCCCAGGTGAAGTCGAGCTGCTGCTCGGCGCGCTTGGTGCGCAGGCCGTCATCGCCGAGGTGGTCGCGGTGCGCCAGCACCTGCTCCCAGACCGAGTCGACCCCGTCGTCGTGCAGCGCCGAGGCGGTGACCACCGGGGGCGCCCACTCCTCGCGCGAGCGCACCAGCCGGAGCGCACCGGCGAGCTCGCGCGCGGCCGCACGCGCCTCCTGGGCACGGTTGGGGTCGTCGGGGTCCGCCTTGTTGACCGCGATCACGTCGGCGATCTCCAGGATGCCCTTCTTGATGCCCTGCAGCTGGTCGCCGGTGCGCGCGATGGTGAGGAACAGGAACGTGTCCACCATCCCCGCGACCGTCACCTCGGACTGACCGACGCCGACCGTCTCGACCAGCACCACGTCGTACCCGGCAGCCTCCAGCACCGCCATCGCCTGCACGGTCGCCCGGGCGACCCCGCCGAGCGTCCCGGCGGACGGCGAGGGCCGGATGAAGGCGTTGGGGTCCACCGAGAGTCGCTGCATGCGCGTCTTGTCGCCGAGGACGGAGCCGCCGGTGCGTACCGAGGACGGGTCGACCGCCAGCACCCCGACCTTGAGGCCGTTGGCGGTCAGCCGGCTGCCGAGCGCCTCGATGAAGGTCGACTTGCCGACCCCCGGAACGCCGGAGATCCCGACCCGCACGGTGTCGCCCGCCGGGAGCTTGGTGAGCAGCTCGCGCGCGATGTCGCGGTGCTGCGGCTTGGTCGACTCCACCAAGGTGATCGCCCGTGACACCGCCGCCCGCTTGCCGTCGCTGATGCCGTCGAGAAGGTCTTGTACGTCGGGCCCTGGCATGGCCAGCACCTTAGCCAATTCGTCGAGCCCTGGGCGGCCCGACTCGACCAGCAGAGCCTGGCGGGCACCAGTACGTCACGGCAGGACGTGAAGCCCACGGCTTCGCGCGACGTCGCGAAGCCGCTCGTCGAAGCTCGCCAGCGACGCCGCGTGCGCGGTGGCGGCCATGAGGACACAGCAGTCCGGCATCTTGAGCGGCGTGGATACTCGCATGTCGGCCAACTGACGCGCTTCGTCGGGCACCCGCTCCAACTCACGGATCCCGATCGCGGTGACCTTGTCGATAAGTTCCACGGCCCGCCCCTCCCGGGTCGGCCGAACCAGCACCTCGGCGAGAGTCAAGGTATGGATCCGGTAACGTTCCGTCGTCGAGAGCACCTTCAGCGCTTGGACGTGATGGACATCAGACTCGTCGAGATAGGCGATCAGCACGCTCGCATCGAGGACGATCAAGCCGGCCAGTCCTCGCGCAGCTCGTCGAGGTAGCCCTCACCGAACCCGAAGCCCCCAGCGTTGGCTTCGACCACGCGACGCCGTTCAGCGAGCTGATCGGCCTCCTCTCGTTCGAGGGCCTTCGCCCCCTCCTCGGCAAGGGCCGCGATCAGTGCGCTGCGGGACTTCCCGGGCCAACGACGTTCCGCTGCCTCGAGGGCAGCAGCCAGTTCATCGGTTTCGGTCACCTGATGACGCGGACGAGAAGTGGGCATACACGAAGTGTACCACTGAAAGTATGGGTGGTACACCACTGTGGCTGTCAGCGAGGCCGTCCCAGGACTTCGCGGACGGCACCGGGCAACTGACCCGCTCGACCGTCATCCAGGGGCACCCAGGAAACCCCCATCTGCAGCGCGTACCAGGCGGCGGCCGCGGCGAGGATCGCCAGGGCGATGACGGCGACGACCCAGCGCTGCGGTGGCGAGGACGCGACGCGGACGATCGGGCCGATGGTGTCGCGGACCCGCTGCGAGGCGAGCCAGGCAGCGGACATGAAGGTCATCGCGGCGGCGTAGAGCGCGGCCGTCGGTGGCAGCCCGAGGACGTAACCAGCCACCGCGACGGCGGCCGCGATCACCCCGGTCAACACAGTCAGAACCACGGTTCCGGGGATGGCGCGCACCAGGTCCCACGGCGAGCGGACGAGCGCCCACATCCCGTCGTACCACTTGCGCCCGCGCGCCTCGCGGCGCTTCGACAGCTGGTCGGCGGCCAGGGATGTGGCCCGCACCAGCCAGACCCCGACGCAGAGCAGGGTGACCCCCGGGACCGGGTACGCAGCCACGACCCCGGCAAGGATCGCGGCGAGCACGACCAGGACCAGGAAGTGCCTCGGACCCGGCCAGCGTCTGAGGTTCTTGTGCTTGCTGGGCGGGCTCCACCTGGACTCGGGGTGCGGCGCCGGTGGCGGTGACTGCGGATCGAACCGGCGCACGACGACGGGCTCAGCAGACGCATCCGAGGCGGTCACCGCGGTCGGCGGCACCTCCTCCACCTCGGTCAGGGCATCACCGGCGGCGGCCGGGTCGACCAGCGTCGGCTTCGGCTGCACGGCGGCCACCGGCGCGGCGGCCAGCGGCATCGTCAGCGGCAGCACCTTGGTGACCGCCGCGGCACCACCGCAACCGGTCCACGCCACCTCAGGCTCCATCAGCCACTCGCGCAGCTCCTCGAGACCGGGTCGGTCCGCGGGATCGGTCGCCAGCGCCGCCGCCAGGACCTCGCGCATCGACCCGTCGACTCCGTCGAGATCGTGCTGGCCGCGGCGTACGCGATCCAGGACCGCCATCGACGGTCCGGTGCCGAACGGGGGCCTGCCCAGCAGCGCATAGGCCGTGGTGGCCGCCCACGAGTGCACGTCGCTGGCGGCCGTCGCCGGCACCCCTTCCAGGATCTCCGGCGCCAGATAACCCGGCGTGCCGACCAGCCAGCCGGTCAGCGTGATCTTGGGATCGTCGGCGACCCGGGCCAGCCCGAAGTCGATGAGCACCGGCGTACGCCCCTCCATCACGACGTTGGACGGCTTCACGTCACGGTGCAGCACGTCGGCGTCGTGACACGCCGCGACCCCTGCGGCCAGGCAGCGCGCCAGCCAGAACCGGTCCTCGCCACGGACGGGCCCGTCGTCCTTGATCCGGTCGTGGAGGGTCGGCCCCGGCACGTAGCGGGTGGCGACGTAGGGATGGTCCCCATAAGGGTCGGCGTCGAGGATCTCGGCGACCCAGGGGCTGTTCACCTGCCCCAGCGACCGGACCTCGCGCTCCAGCCGGGCGCGAGTCTCCTCGTCCCCCACGACATGGGTGCGCAGCACCTTCAGCGCCACCCGCTCGCCGGTCTCCTCGTGGCGAGCCAAGTGGACGACGCCCATGCCGCCCTCACCGAGCCTGCTGAGGATCTCGTAGGCCCCGACCCTCATCAGCCCGTCCCCGTATGCCCGCCCGGGGCGTAGGTCCGTCACACCTTGAGGCTAGACGAGCCCGACGCCCCAGGCGTGGACATATTCGCGACGGTCAGTGATCGAGCTGCTCCCGCAGGCGTCCGAGGAGATCGATGGCGGAGTCGGCGATCACGGTGCCCGGGAGGAAGACCGCGGCCGCACCCATCTGCTCGAGCGTGGCCACGTCGTCGGGCGGGATGACCCCGCCGATGACGATCATGATGTCCGGGCGTCCCTGCTCCTCCAGCGCCGCCTTCAGCGCGGGGAGCAGCGCGAGGTGACCGGCAGCCAGCGACGAGACACCGACGATGTGTACGTCGGCGTCGACCGCCTGCTGCGCGACCTCCTCGGGCGTGGAGAACAGCGGGCCTACGTCGACGTCGAAGCCGAGGTCGGCGAAGGCCGTGACCACGACCTTCTGGCCACGGTCGTGGCCGTCCTGGCCCATCTTCGCGACCAGGATCCGCGGGCGGCGACCCTCGGCCTCCTCGAACTCCTTGGTCGCCGCCAATACCTCGGTGACCTTCGAGTCACCCGACGTCGTCGCCTCGTCCCGATACACACCGGAGATGGTACGGATGACGGCCTGGTGGCGTCCCCACGCCTTCTCCATCGCGTCGGAGATCTCCCCGACGGTCGCCTTGGCACGAGCCGCGTCGACGGCCAGCTTGAGCAGGTTGCTGTCAAGCCCGGGGGTCGAGCCTGTCGAGACCCCGGTGGGCTCGCTCGTCGAACCGGCGGCGTTCGTGATGGCCTCCAGGGTGCGGCGTACGTCCTCGTCGTCTCGCTCCGCGCGGAGCCGCTCAAGCTTGGCGAGCTGCTGCTTGTAGACCTGGTCGTTGTCGACCCTGAGCACGTCGAGCTTGTCCTCGGAAGGAAGCCGGAAGGTGTTGACGCCGATCAGCTTCTGAGCACCGGAGTCGAGGCGCGCCTGGGTGCGAGCCGCGGCCTCCTCGATGCGCATCTTCGGGATGCCCTGCTCGATCGCCTTGGCCATCCCGCCGGCCGCCTCGGCCTCCTGGATGTGGGCCCAGGCCCGCTCGGCGAGGTCGTGGGTGAGCTTCTCGACGTAGTAGGAGCCGCCCCACGGGTCGATGATCTCGGTGGTGCCGGACTCCTGCTGCAGCAGCAGCTGGGTGTTGCGGGCGATGCGGGCGGAGAAGTCGGTCGGCAGCGCGATCGCCTCGTCCAGCGCGTTCGTGTGCAGCGACTGGGTGTGGCCCTGGGTCGCGGCCATCGCCTCGATCGCGGTGCGGCCGACGTTGTTGAAGACGTCCTGGGCGGTCAGCGACCAGCCACTCGTCTGGGAGTGGGTCCGCAGCGACAGCGACTTCGGGTTCGACGGGTCGAACTGGCTCACGAGTCGGGACCAGAGCGCCCGAGCCGCGCGCATCTTGGCGATCTCCATGAAGAAGTTCATCCCGATCGCCCAGAAGAAGCTCAGCCGAGGCGCGAAGGCGTCGACGCCGAGCCCGGCAGCGAGACCGGTCCGCAGATACTCGACCCCGTCGGCCAGCGTGTAGGCGAGCTCGAGGTCAGCCGTCGCTCCGGCCTCCTGCATGTGATAGCCGGAGATCGAGATCGAGTTGAACCGAGGCATCTTCGCGGCGGTGTAGGAGAAGATGTCGCCGATGATCCGCATCGACGCCGCCGGCGGGTAGATGTAGGTGTTGCGGACCATGAACTCCTTGAGGATGTCGTTCTGGATGGTCCCGGCCAATTGCTCCGGCTTCACCCCCTGCTCCTCGGCGGCGGCGATGTAGAGCGCCAGCACCGGCAGCACCGCACCGTTCATCGTCATCGAGACGGACATCTCGTCGAGCGGGATGCCGTCGAAGAGCGTGCGCGTGTCGTAGATCGAGTCGATCGCCACGCCCGCCATGCCGACGTCGCCGCGCACCCGCGGGTGGTCGGAGTCGTAGCCACGGTGGGTGGCGAGGTCGAAGGCGACCGAGAGGCCCTTCTGGCCCGCGGCCAGGTTGCGCCGGTAGAACGCGTTGGACTCCTCCGCGGTCGAGAAGCCGGCGTACTGCCGGATCGTCCACGGCTGCGTCGTGTACATCGTCGGATACGGCCCGCGCAGGAACGGGCTCAGCCCGGGGAAGGTGTCGAGCGCGTCGAGGCCTTCGAGATCCGCAGGGCCGTACGCCGGCTGGATCTCGATGCCCTCGGGGCTCAGCCACGGCGTCCTGCCGGTCGAGCCGCCGAAGCCGCTCGGCCAGGGCAGCTCGCCGGCAGTGTCGCCCCCGAGCGGAAGGCCCTTGAAAGAGTCGGGGATGGTCATGAGAGCTTCTCCCTCGTAGCGGTCAGGAAGGCGAGTGCGTCGACGCCCATCGAGGCGGCGTCGTCCACCTCGGCGTCGACGGCGTCAGGCTTCCCGGCGATGATCACGTGCGTGGCACCCGCCTCGCGGAGGGCTTCGATCGCGTCCGCTCCCCATGCGGCGTACGTCTTGTCCGACCCGGCCAGGCAGACGACCGGCGGCGCGCCGGCCGAGCGGTACTTCCCGGCGAGCTCCTCGGTGTCGCTGGTCGCGCCCGCGACCTCGACGCCGATGCCGCCGGCGGCGAGCAGGTTGGTCGCGAAGGTCGCCCGGGCGGTGTGCTGGGCGACCGTGCCGATGGTGGCGAGGAAGACCTTGCCGGTGGCCGGGGTGTCACGCAGAGCCTCGAAGGAGGCGCCGTAGCGCACGGCCCGCTCGTTCAGCGGGTCTGCGGGCCGTTCGGGGAGCGTCTCGGCGAGGTTGGGGAACTCCGTGAGCCCGGTGATCGGCCGCTTGCGCCGCGCGATCGCCTTCTCCCGTTGGGCCGCGACCGCGGCGACCCGGTCCCGGAAGGGCGAGAAGTCGTGGCCGTGCTCCCACTCGTCCTCGAGTTCGATGAACGCCTCCCAGCCCGCGGCGGCCATATCGGCGGTCAGCTTCTCGACGGCGAAGGAGCCGCCGGCCGGGTCCGCGACGGCCGCGACGTGGGACTCGTCGATCAGCAGGTGGGACACGTTGCGGGCGATCCGGCGCCCGAACCCGTCCGGTACGCCGTTGGCGGAGTCGAAGGGCAGCACGGTCACCGCGTCGGCCCCGCCGACACCGGCGGCGAAGGCGGCGACGGTGCCGCGCAGCATGTTCACGTAGGGGTCGTACTTCGACAGCATCGGCCGCGAGCTCACCGCGTGGATGCGCATCTCCACGCCCTCGCACCCGGAGAGCTCGAGCACGCGGGACCAGAGCTGGCGGGCGGCCCGAAGCTTGGCGATCGTGGGGAACTGCTCGTCCGTCGCGGCGTAGCGGAACTCGATCAGCGCAGCCGCCACGGCGGGCGAGAACCCCGCCTCGGTCAGCGCGCGCAGGTAGGCGACGCCCACCGCGATCGACCAGCCGAGCTCCTGGACGTCGGAGGCGCCGATGTCATGGGCGGCCGTGGCGTCGACCACGATCGCGCGCACCCCGATCCCCTCGGCCAGGCGAGCGAGGTCGACCAGCTCGGCGAAGGCCTCGTCGGGCGCCAGCGGCAGGTCGCGCAGCAGCGCGCCCATCGGGTCGGCACCCAGGTTGGTCGCCGCGTGCAGGCCGGTGCCGCGCTCGGCGATCAGCGCGAGCAGGCCCTGTGCGACCTTGACCGCACCGATCGGCGCGTCGAGCACGATCGGCGCCAGGTCGAGGAGCACCTTGTCGAGTAGCACGGCGAGGTCGGTGGTCTCGTCGGCGGCGACCCACAGCGAGGAGACCCCACCGTCCAGGTCGACCAGGGCGGCCTCGTTGGCCGCCTTCGCGTCCATCCCCGAAAGGCCGGAGACGAGGGAGCGGATGTCCCAGGGGCCGGGGCGGGCGGGACGGGCCACGTCGGCGAAGGACGTGTCCGGCAGCCCGAGCGGGGCGATCCGGAGTCCGTCGAGCGAGGTGCGGGTCAGCTTGTCCCAGACGAGGGAGTCGGCGTCGTCGGACGTCAGCCGACCGCTCTTGCGGAGGACAGCAGCGGTCGCCGCCTCCCACTCTTCCTGGGAATGGGCGTCTGCCGGCTGGGCGAGGCGCAACGAGTCGTCGCGAACGGCGTCGTTCATGGGTCGAACCTTAGGCGGACGGAGTGGCGGTGACCACAAAGTGTGAGGTTTACAACCGCTAACTGAGATGCGGCATTGATCGAGACAGGTCACGTGCCCGCCCGCGCCCTTCCCCGGTGAGCCCAGGAGAGCAAGGCACGCCAGAGGCGCAGTGGCGGGGTAGTCCGACGTTGCGACCTTCAGAGCCCGGCGAGATCGAGCGGGCGGTCGGCCGCGTACATCTTCTTGGGGCAGCTGTCTCCGGAGCAGTCGCGATACTTCTCGGTCAGGTCCGCGAGGCGCGAGAGCGTCTTGGCGTGTGCCGAGTCATCGGCGAGGTTGTTCATCTCGTAGGGGTCGGCCACGCGGTCGTAGAGCTCGACGCCGCCGGTACTGAGCTCGACATAGGTCCACCGGCCCACACGCACGCCGGACCAGAGCCGCGAGGTCCCGTCGGAGGTCGGCCACGCCTCGATCGGGATGACGCGGGTCTGCTCGGGCGCACTCAGCCACGGGAGGATGTCGATGCCGTCGGGCTCGTGCGGGTCGTCGGCACCGGCCGCCGCGAGCAGGGTCGTGGCGATGTCGGGATTCGTGAGCGGCGTCCCCACCTCACGCCCCTTGGGCACCCCGGGCCCGCTCATCAGGACCGGGATCCCGAGGGTCTCCTGGTAGTACCAGAGCTTGCCGTTGAAGTTGTGGTAGCCGGTCGAGAACCCGTTGTCGGAGGTGAAGACGACCAGCGTCCGCGCCAGCTCACCGCTCGTCTTCAGCCCCTCGAGGAGAGAGGCGATGTTGCGGTCCAGGCTGCGCGCCGACTCGATCCGCCGCTGATGGGAGATCCGGTAGGCGTCCTTCTCGATCTGGGTCGGTCGCTTCCGCGACGGCGAGCCCTTGGGGAACTCCCGACGGTCCTCCGGGAACAGGTTGGGCTGCGGCGGGATCGGCTTGTCGGCGTACACGTCTCGGTCCTGCTCGTCCGGGACGGGAACACCGATCGCGCCCTTCGTGCCCGGGAAGCGCTGCTTGGGGTCGCCCTTCTCCGTCGGACCGCCGACGTGCGGCGCGACGTAGTTGACCCACTGGAACCACGGTTTCGCCTGGCCGTCCGGGTCGGCCCCCGATCGGGCAGCTCTCTTCTTGGCGTCCTTCAGCGCGGCCTGCGCCTGCTGGGTGATGACGGTGGTCGAGTAGCCCTTCGGCCTGACCAGGCGTCCGTTGACGTTGAACTTCGCGCCCAGGTAGTTGTAGGTCGACGGGTCGACGGTCGCGCGCCACTCGTCCCACCCCGGGGGTACGTCGCGCCGGCTCCCGTCCTCGCCGTACTCGTTGAGGTACTTCCCGGTGAACAGCGTCGTGTAGCCCGCATCCTGCAGCGAGGTGGCCAGGGTCTCGGAGTCGTCGAAGGACGGGTAGCCGCCGTCGGGACCGTGGATGGTGTGGGCGCCGTGGTTGTGGGCGTACTGCCCCGAGAGCAGGGAGGCTCGGGCCGGTACGCAGATCGGTGTCGGCGCGACCGCGTCGGTGAAGGTCACCCCGCTCTCGCCGACCAGCCGCCGCACGCTCGGCAGGTAGTCCATGTCGAGGGAGGAGAGGTCGTCGACCGTGATCATCAACAGGTTGGGCTTCTCGACCGGCATCTCGAAGGCCGGGGTCTTGGTCGAGCCCTGCCCTGCGACCCGCTCGGCGGACGGCTTCTGCGTCGGCTCCTCACCGCAGCCCGTGATCCCCACGATCCCGGCAACCGCGAGCGCAGCCGAAAATGTCCGGACCCGTCTGGATACCGCCACTGATAGTCCTCATCACCCTGGTCGTCGTCGCTGGGCCCGACCGGCCACGCGCAAAGCCTGCCACTACGCCGATGATTCATCCCAGATCAACGCACGTGTCGCGCTCCCGCCACCCCGGAGCAGGACGCTGGTGACATGAAGATGGCACTGGTCACCGAGAGCTTCTTTCCAACCATCGATGGTGTCACGACCACGGTGAAGGCCATCGCCGACCACATGATCGAGTCGGGCCACGAGGTGCGCTTCATCGCGCCCGGCCCAGGCCTGCCGGTCTATCGCAACAGCCGTGTCGTCCGGGTCTCGCCGATCGCCAAGACGGGCCGTCAGGTACGCGACGCACTGGAGTCCTTCGAGCCGGACGTCGTGGTCAGCTTCGACCCAGAGCGCCTGGGCCGCAAGGCACTCTCGTCGCCCAGCGCGGCCGACGCGACCACGCTGGTCGTCCAGCACTCGCCCGTCTCCCCCAAGGCGGCGCTCACCTGGAGCACCTCGATCGCCGCGTACGCCGACGAGATCTTCGTCACAAGCGAGTGGCTACGCCGTGTGCTCGCCGCGTTCGACGTACGTGCCGAGATCTGGGAGCCCGGGGTCGACACGGCCGCCTTCTCCCCCAGCCTGCGCGACGACTGGCTGCACCGCCGCTGGTCCAAGGCGAAGTCCCGCCCCACCCCGCTGGTCGTGGTCGGCTACGCAGGCAACCTGGCCAAGAACCACGGCGTACGCCGCCTCGCCGAGCTGACCACCGTGCCCGGTATCCGCCTGGTGATCATCGGCGACGGGCCGCAGCGCGGTTGGCTCGATCAGCGGATCCCGCAGGCCAAGCTGACCGGACCTCTGGGCACCGGCGACATGGCCATCGCGCTCGCCTCGCTCGACGTGCTCGTCCACCCGGGCGAGGAGGAGGGCTGCGGCCACATCCTGCGTGAGGCCGCGGCCAGCGCCATCCCGGTGGTCGCCCCGCGCGCCGGCGCGGCCGCAGAGATCGTCCAGCACCTGGAGACCGGCGTGCTCTACGACCCGGCCCGCAGCCGCGAGCTCGCCGACGCGGTCGCCTCGGTGGTCTCCGACCCCCGTCGACGTCTGCTCGGCGACCGTGGTCGTGAGCTGGTCGCGACGCGCCCCTGGACCGACGCCGTCGACGAGCTGCTGACCCGCGTGGTCTCGCTCGACGCGGCCCGCTCCTCACGATCTCACGCCACCGCGGCGACGAATGTCCGTCCGCCTGTTAGGCTTACCTAACTCAACGTGGCGATACTCGCCAGTAACTTCCCCCGCCCCAGCAGAGACTGAAATGTCACATACTCCCTGCGTACAAGTTCGGGTAGCGGGAGTAGTAGCGTGCGTGCCGTGGCAACCACGACTCTGATCAAAGGCGCGCGGTCGACGCGCTCGACGATCGCCCTGAAGCTCCTTATGGCGGCCAGCGGCATCGTCTTCATCCTGTTTGTGCTCACGCACATGTACGGCAACCTCAAAGCCTTCAGCGGCGAGCTGGCCTACAACGAGTATGCCGAGCACCTGCGTACGTTCGGGGAGCCGATGCTGCCGTACGGCGGCCTCCTCTGGATCATTCGCGTGGTGCTGCTGGCCTCGCTGGTGGCTCACGTCGCTGCGGCGGTGGCGCTCTGGAAGCGTGCCCACGCGCAGCGGCCGGTGAAGTACGCGGTGAAGAAGAACAAGGCTTCGTCGCTCTCCTCGCGCACCATGCGCTGGGGCGGCGTGGCCCTGCTCCTCTTCGTCGTCTGGCACCTGCTCCAGTTCACCATCGTGAAGATCAACGTGGGCGAGGGCGGACAGGGCGCGGAGATCACCGAGAACCCGTACCGACTGCTGACCGGGGCGTTCCAGCCCGAGCTGTGGTGGATGGTCCTCATCTACCTGCTCGCGATGCTCGCGCTCGGCTTCCACCTGCACCACGGCACCTTCAGCGCCATCCAGACGCTCGGGTTCACCAACACCGCTGAGTCGCGTGCCAGGGCCCGCGTCGCCGGCTGGGTCGTCGCGATCGTGATCGCCGGCGGCTTCTCGCTGGTCCCCCTGTTCACCGTCTTCGGCGTCATCTCGTAAGGACATCTGACACATGGCTGCTGGAACCCACTACCTGCCCGGCCTCACCCCGACCAACGAGGCACCGGTCCAGAAATCCGACGACGCCGCTGGCTACTACGTGCTCGGCGAGAAGCTCGTCGACCCGAAGACGCCCACCGGGCCGATCGCGGATCGTTGGACGACCCGCAAGTTCGAGAACCGTCTCGTCAACCCGGCCAACCGGCGCAAGCTCGACGTCATCATCGTCGGCACCGGACTCGCCGGCGGCGCCGCTGCTGCCACCCTCGGCGAGGCCGGCTACAACGTGAAGTCCTTCTGCTACCAGGACTCCCCGCGTCGTGCCCACTCGATCGCCGCACAGGGCGGCATCAACGCCTCGAAGAACTACAAGTCCGACGGCGACTCCGACTACCGGCTCTTCTACGACACGGTCAAGGGCGGCGACTACCGCTCGCGCGAGTCGAACGTCTACCGCCTCGCCGAGGTCTCGACCAACATCATCGACCAGTGCGTGGCGCAGGGCGTCCCCTTCGCCCGTGAGTACGGCGGCCTGCTGGACAACCGCTCCTTCGGTGGCGTCCAGGTCTCGCGTACGTTCTATGCGCGCGGCCAGACCGGCCAGCAGCTGCTGCTCGGTGCCTACCAGGCCATGGAGCGCCAGGTTGCTGCCGGCACCGTCGAGCAGTTCACCCGCCACGAGATGCTCGACGTGATCATCGTCGACGACCGTGCCCGCGGCATCGTGGCCCGCAACATGGTCACCGGCGAGATCGAGACCCACCTGGCCGACGCGGTCGTGCTGGCCACCGGCGGCTACGGCAACGTCTTCTACCTCTCGACCAACGCGATGGGGTCGAACGTCATGGCTGCGTGGCGTGCGCACCGCAAGGGCGCCTACATGGCCAACCCCTGCTACACGCAGATCCACCCGACCTGCATCCCCGTCACCGGCGCACACCAGTCGAAGCTGACCCTGATGTCGGAGTCGCTGCGTAACGACGGCCGTATCTGGGTTCCGAAGAACGCCGAGGACTGCACCAAGGACCCGCGCGACATCCCCGAGGAGGACCGCGACTACTTCCTGGAGCGGATCTACCCGGCGTTCGGCAACCTGGTCCCCCGTGACATCGCCTCGCGTTCGGCGAAGTACATGTGCGACGAGGGTCGCGGTGTCGGACCGGAGGTCGAGGAGACCCAGCCCGACGGCTCGGTGAAGAAGTTCCGCCGCGGCGTCTACCTCGATCTCGGTGCCGCGATCGAGCGCCTCGGTCGCGACAAGATCGAGGAGAAGTACGACAACCTCCTCGACATGTACGCGCGGATCACCGGCGAGGACCCGTACGAGCGCCCGATGCGGATCTACCCCGCCGTGCACTACGTCATGGGCGGCCTGTGGGTCGACTACGAGCTGCAGACCAGCATCACCGGCCTGTTCTGCACCGGCGAGGCGAACTTCTCCGACCACGGCGCGAACCGCCTTGGCGCCTCCGCGCTGATGCAGGGCCTCGCCGACGGCTACTTCGTGCTGCCGAACACCATCACCGACTACCTCGCCGACGGGCCGTTCGACAAAATCGACGAGTCCCACCCGGCCGTGGTCGAGGCTCTCGACGGGGTCACGTCCCGGGTCGAGAAGCTGATGAGCATCAACGGCGAACGCTCCGTGGAGTCCATCCACAAGGAGCTCGGCCAGATCATGTGGGAATACTGCGGGATGGACCGCCGCGAGGAGGGCCTCAAGACGGCCATCGGCCTGATCCGGGAGCTCAAGAAGGAGTTCTGGACCAACGTCAAGGTCCTCGGCTCCGCCGAGTCGCTCAACCAGGACCTCGAGAAGGCCAACCGCGTCGCGGACTTCATCGAGCTCGGTGAGCTCATGTGCATCGACGCGCTCAACCGCCGCGAGTCCTGCGGTGGCCACTTCCGTGGCGAGTCGCAGACCGAGGAGGGCGAGGCCCTGCGTCACGACGACGAGTTCGCCTACGTCGCGGCCTGGGAGTTCGGCGGCGAGGACGGCGCCCCGATCCTCCACAAGGAAGACCTGATCTACACCGCCATCGAGATGAAGCAGAGGTCGTACAAGTAATGAAGCTGACGCTCAAGATCTGGCGGCAGGCCAACGCATCCGACAAGGGTGCGCTCAAGACGTACGCACTGGACGGCGTCTCGCAGGACATGTCCTTCCTCGAGATGCTCGACCTGCTCAACGAGCAGCTCCTGCACAACGACGAGGAGCCGGTCGCGTTCGACTCCGACTGTCGCGAGGGCATCTGCGGCACGTGCTCGCTGATGATCAACGGCGAGGCGCACGGCCCGGAGGTCACCACGACCTGCCAGCTGCACATGCGCTCGTTCAAGGACGGCGACACGATCACCATCGAGCCGTGGCGCGCCTCGTCGTTCCCGATCGTCAAGGACCTGATCGTCGACCGCTCCGCGTTCGACCGGATCATCCAGAACGGCGGCTACATCTCGGCCAACACCGGCTCGGCCCCCGAGGCCAACTCGGTGCCGGCACCGCGCGACAAGGCCATGCGGGCGTTCAACACGGCCACCTGCATCGGCTGCGGCGCCTGCGTCGCCGCCTGCCCCAACGGCTCCGCCGCGCTGTTCCTCGGCGCGAAGATCACCCACCTCGGTGAGCTTCCGCAGGGCCAGCCGGAGCGCTACTCCCGCGTGCAGACCATGGTCGGCCAGCACGACGCCGAGGGCTTCGGTGGCTGCACCAACATCGGCGAGTGCGCCTCCGCCTGCCCCAAGGAGATCCCGCTCGACGTGATCTCGCAGCTCAACAAGGACCTGCGCAACTCGATGATGCTCGGCTGACGCTCTGGATCCACCCGAAAGGGCCGCTCTCCCACCAGGGAGGGCGGCCCTTTCGCAATTTGGCGGATACGACGGGACGTACTTGTCGGTTACTGATGGGTAGGACGACAAGAACGTCCCGTCGTATCCCTCTCAGGCGACGCGGTTCTTCAGGAAGCGCTCTCGCTGGGCAGCCGTCAGGGATCGGCGCTGGTTCACCGTGACCGTCGGGGTCCACCATGCCGGCGGGTCCACGGTCCATCGGCGCTCCGGACGAAGGCGCAGCGCTCGCTCCCGCGCTTCCGTCGTACGCCGCAGAAACTGGGTCGGATCTCGCCGGTCGATCGATGTCATGGTGACGTACTCCAGCCCAGCCCTGCGGAAGAGACTCTCGCGCTGGATGTCGCTGGCTCGCCGCTCACCGGCGAGATGGAGGCCACCGTCGTACTCACCGACGACCCCGGCTTCGACATCGAGCAGGTCCGGCGTCCCGATGTGGTTGCCGGCGAGGTCGAATATCGGGTGGTTGCACAACGGATGCGGCAGCCCGAGGTCGAGCTGCCAGTGAAGCCGCATCTCGGGCTCCATCGGCGACCAGCTGTTCTCGTCGGCGAGCCCGATGGCCTGACGGAGCCGTTCCACTCCGTACCAGCCATTCAGCGTGCTGGCGTGGTCGATCAGTTCGGCGATCGACACGCTGTCCGTCTGCAGCGCCATGTCGAGAGCGACCACCGCACGCAGTAGGGACGGAGCGTGGCGCGCCTCGTACGCCGCCGACCGTAGCGGATGGGTCCCGTTGACGCCGTCGAGGACGACCCACTCCCTCAGCGACAGTCGCTCCGCCGTGAACTGGATGCCCGGCCGGGCTCGGTAGCGATGATTGGTGATGACGATCGGCACCGGTCTCGTGTTACCTCTTTCGTCGAGCCCGTCGAACCAGCGCGCTCCGGCCCAGGCGAAGACCGCCCATCCAGTGATGTGACCTCCTGGGACTTCGGTCGCAGCCTCCAGCACACGTTGCTGCGGCAGATCAGGGTCGACCGAGGTAGGTACGTACAGCCCGGGTCCGGTTCGCCGCCAGCCACTCCCCCGCACCTGCCGAGGCGTCGGCCCACTCTTCCCTCTCGGGTCCGCACGCACCGGCGCGACGAGCCCAAGCCCACGGTCCCCATGAGACGCCGGCCGAAACTGAGGGTGCCGAGTTGTCATAGCGAGATGATGAGCCGAACACGACGGTGTCGCACCCGCAAACCAGGCCCCTGTGGATAACCCGCCCGGGAGAACAGATACGACGGGACGTTCTTGTCGTCCTACCAGCCGGTAATGGACAAGAACGTCCCGTCGTATCCGCAGTGCTCAGGAGACGGTGAGCTTGACCTCGATGTTGCCGCGGGTGGCGTTGGAGTAGGGGCAGACCTGGTGGGCCTGCTCGGCTAGCTGCTGGGCGGTCGCGGCGTCGGCGCCGGGGATGGTCACCTCGAGCTGGACAGCGAGGCCGAAGCCGCCTTGACCGTTGTCGCCGATGCTCACGTCGGCGACGACCTCGGAGTCGGTCATGTCGACCTTGGCCTTGCCGGCGACCAGCTTGAGCGCGGAGTGGAAGCAGGCTGCATACCCAGCAGCGAAGAGCTGCTCGGGGTTGGTGGCGCCGCCGGCGCCGCCCATCTCCTTGGGGATACGGACGTCGGCGTCGATGAGGCCGTCGGTGGACTGGACATGGCCGTTGCGGGCGTCGCCGGTGCTGACTGCGGTCGCTGTGTAGATCGGTGTCATGTGCACAACTATATTGTGCGCAACTCAATAGCGCAAGGGAGTAGACTGATCGATGTGTCCGGACGTACCTATCCGCAGCTCGCACTCGACCTGCAGCTCTGCTTTCCTCTGTACGCAGCGACCCGAGCCGTCACGAAGCGCTACGTGACGCTGCTCAAGGGGACCGGCCTGACCTATCCGCAGTATCTGGTGATGCTGGTGCTCTGGGAGACCGAGGAGCCGCTCTCGGTCACCTCCCTCGGCCAGCGCCTGCGGCTCGACTCCGGCACCCTGACGCCGCTGCTCAAGCGCCTCGAGGCCGCCGGTCTGGTGCGGCGCGAACGCGACCCTGGTGACGAGCGCCGCGTGCTGGTCAGCCTGACCGAGGACGGCCGGGCCCTGGAGGAGCAGGTCGCCGGCGTCCCCCAGCAGCTCGGCGCGTCGATGGGGATCACCCGCGACGAGGCGCTCGCACTGCGCGACCAACTCACCGAGCTGGTCGACCAGCTCGACACGTCCGAGTCCGCCTGAGGACAGATCTATCCCTTGGTCAGCAGCCGCTGCACGCCCAGTTTGATCAGCAGGCCACCGAGGAGGACGTCGACCGCCACGAGCACCGCGTGAGCGATGTAGTAGGGCTTGGGACGGGTCTGCTCCGGGTCCTTGGCGGTCTTGACGAGGTTGCGGCCGAAGTTGGTCCAGATCGCGATCGTCCAGATCCCGATCACCAGGAGGAGCGCGCCGTCAGTCTTCTCGAGCTTCATGGTCCGACTCTCTCACGTCGGCGGGAGCCGCCCCTACGTAGGCGTAGCAGGCGGCGTAGAGGATCACCATCGAGGTGTAGTGGATCCAGACGACGAGGATGAGGGCGATGCCGAAGGCCTGGAAGGCCGGCTGCCCCTGGGTGGCCGTCAGCAGGATGGTCGAGGCCTGCTTGAGGATCTCGAAGCCGATCGCGCCGAGCAGCGCCCCCGCCCACAGGGCTCGCTTCGGGGTGTCCTTCTGCGGCGCGAGGTGGAACATCGAGAAGAAGAGCAGGGTGTTGGCCGCCAGACCGAGGACCAGGGTGAGCAGCACGATCAGCCAGCCGAAGCCCTCATCGAGGCCGATCCATTCCAAGACGTTGACCGAGAAGGTACGGATCAGGCCGGTGGCCGCGACCGCGACCAGCAGGATCAGGCCCAGCACGACCAGCGCGACCAGGTCACGGGCCTTGGCGGCCAGGAAGCCCGGCTGCTCCTCGTCGGGCACCACGAAGACCGCCTCGAGCGCCTTGCGCAGGCCGTCGACGAAGCCGAGACCGGCGTAGAGCAGACCGATGACACCGATGATCCCGACGGTGCCGGCAGCGCTCTCGATGTCGGCGATCTTCAGCTGCCCCGGGGCGTCGCCGACCAGCCCGGGCAGCACCTGGTCGATCGCATCGATCAGGTCGCTCTCGGCGCCGGCGTACACCTTCGCGATCTGACCCACGGCGAAGAACGCGAGCGCGAGGATCGGAAAGGTCGACAGGAAGCCGAAGTAGGTCATGGCCCCGGCCTGCTGGGCCGCGCCGACCTCCCCGTAGTGCTCCTGCGTACGCAGCACCCGGTCCAGCGCCGGGAAGCGCTCGCGCAGCTCGGCGATCTTCGCCTTGATCTTCTCCATGAGTACCCCCGAGGTCCCATCCGTTGATCGTGGGCGGAAGTGGCCCGCCTCAGCCGGTAAGTGCTGCTCTCAGTGCGAACTCCCGAGTCGGGCGCCAGCCATCCGTGTCGTCGTGCACGTAGAGGTGGAACTCCTCGACCGTCCACTCGCACTCGAAGTCGGCCAGCTCACCGAAAGCCTTGTCGAGGCTAGCGTCGGGAAGGTCGTGAGCGATCGTGACATGCGGGTGATAGGGAAACGTGAGCTTCTGATCGAGCGGCCCCTGCCGGACGGTGTTGGCCAGCTGCTCACAACCCGAGATGCCCTGCACCACGGCGACGAACACCACCGGCGAGACCGGCCGGAAGGTGCCGGTGCCGCGCAGGTGCACTCCGAACGGCGCGACCCGCGAGGCCGCGGACTCGAGGTGGCTCTCGACGTCCGGCAGGAGATCGTCGTGGATCTCCGTCGGTGGCACGAGCGTGATGTGCGTCGGGATCATGGTCGCCGTGGCGTCCCCGAGAGACGTCCGGTAGTCCTGGAGCTGGCTTGCCCATGGCTCCGGGATAGCGATGGCAACACCGATGGTGCGCATGCGCCGACCTTACTAGCCGAGGGGCCGGTCGTGGGGCAGAGCGGGGGCCACAAGACCAACCCGCTCGTAGACGTCGGCCAGAGTCTTGCGGGCGACCACGCCCGCCTTCTCCGCACCCTGCTCCAGGATGCCGTCGAGATAGGCCCGGTCCTCGAGGATCTGATGCGTCTTCTCCCGGAACGGCGTGACGTAGTCGACGACGACCTCGGCGAGATCCTTCTTGAGGTCGCCGTAGCCCTTGCCGGCGTACTTGCCGACCAGGGTCTCGATGTCGGAGCCGGTCAGCGCGGAGTAGATCCGGAGCAGGTTGGAGACACCCGGCTTGGCCTCCTCGTCGAAGCGGATCTCCATCTCCGAGTCGGTGACCGCGGAGCGGATCTTCTTCGCCGAGGCCTTCGGGTCGTCGAGCATGTCGATCAGGCCGTTCGGGCTCGAGGCCGACTTGGACATCTTGATCGCCGGGTCCTGGAGGTCGTAGATCTTCGCGACCTCTTTGAGGATGTAGGGCTCGGGAAGCCGGAACGTCTTCTTGTAGCGGCTGTTGAACCGCTGCGCGAGGTCTCGGGTCAGCTCGAGGTGCTGGCGCTGGTCCTCACCGACAGGGACGTACGCCGGGCGGTAGAGCAGGATGTCGGCGGCCATCAGCATGGGGTAGGAGAAGAGGCCGACTGAGGCGGAGCCTTCACCGCCCTTGGCGGACTTGTCCTTGAACTGGGTCATCCGCCGGGCTTCGCCGAAGGAGGTGATGCACTGCATCACCCAGCCGAGCTGGGCGTGCTCGGGAATGTGGGACTGGACGAAGACGGCGGACCGCTCCGGGTCGACACCGGCGGCCAGGAGCTGGGCGGCGGCCCGCCGCGTACGCTCCCGGAGCACCTTCGGGTCCTGCTCGACGGTGATCGCGTGCAGGTCGGCGATGAAGAAGAACGGCTCGTGCTCCTCCTGCAGGCTCACCCACTGCCGGACCGCGCCGAGATAGTTGCCGAGGTGGTAGGAGTCCGCGGTCGGCTGGATGCCGGAGAGGACCCTGGGCCTGGTCGTAGGAGCGGTGCTGCCGGTCATGTGCGCATTCTGTCAGCCACCCGCCGAAAGGCTCGAAATGGTGGGAGGAAGTGTATCGAGGACCGAACTGTACGAACTGTGGATCCTGCCCGCGGCACTGATCTGCGTGCCGGCCATGGGCCTCGGCGCCCCCCGTGATCAACGTCGAGGACCATGGTCGCCCGCAGTCTTGGAGGCCGCGGGCAGGATCCGCATGACCCATCAACGACAGATCCTCGGTGGGGTTATCGAACAGATGCAGCCAATTTTTACGAGTTTGTGGACCTCTTGAGAGGCTCTACTCAACGAGGATTCGATGGACCGTCAAATCCCCGTTCCCGGGCTGACATCCTCTCCTGTTAACGTGGTGGGTCGACCCGCGGATCCTCCAAGGGGGTCCGCAGCCTCGGGCCAGCTGCCGAATCGGCCTCGAGGCCAGGCGACCCTCGAGGAGACTTGTGAACCCCACGTCCGCTGCCAATGCACGCATGCTGCTTGCGACCGATCTGGATGGAACCTTCCTAGCCGGCGACCCCGAAGCGAAGGTCAAGCTGTATCAAACGTTGAGCCGCCGCGAGGACGTACTTCTGTCTTTCGTCACCGGTCGTGGACTGGAGTCGGTGCTGCCGCTGCTGGCCGACCCGACCATCCCGACGCCCGACTTCATCATCTGCGACGTCGGGGCCACCATCGTGACCGGCCACGACCTGCTCGCCGTCGAGCCCATCCAGCAGGAGATCGCCAGCAAGTGGCCCGGCGAGCTCACCGTGCTCGAGAAGATCGGCGACCGCCCCGGACTGGTGCGCCAGAACGTGCCCCAGGACCGCCGGGTCTCGTACTTCTGCGACCCCGAGGCGGTCACCGACGACCTCGCGCCGCTGGTCGCGCAGATCGGTTGCGACCTGCTCTACTCCGCCAGCCACTACCTCGACGTGCTCCCCGGTGGGATCAACAAGGGACACACCGTCACGAAGCTCGTCGAGCACCTCGGCATCCCCAAGGACCGCGTCCTGGTCGCGGGCGACACCCTCAACGACCTGGCGATGTACGACATCGGGTTCCCGGGGGTCTGCGTCGGCGAGGCCGAGGACCTGCTGCTGGAGGCCACCCGCAGCAAGGAGCGTACGTTCCACGCCACCGCCCCCGGCACCGGCGGGATCCTGCAGGCGATCAGTCATTTCAACCTGCTCGACGACGAGCACATGTACGACCCGGAGAACGACGCCGACGACCCGGGGAAGTCCGACCTCGTCATGGTCTACCACCGCCTCCCCTATGACGAGGTCATCGAGGACGGGGAGGTCAAGCGCCGGCGACCGAAGTCGCCCAACGGCATCATCCCTACGCTGTTGTCCTTCTTCACCGAGCGCACCGGATCCTGGGTCGCCTGGTCGATCGACGACCCCAAGCGCGAGAAGTTCGCCACCCACACAGTGGTCGACCCCAAGCTCTATCCCGGCCTGGTGGCCTCCCGGCTGCCCCTGTCGAAGAAGGACGTCGACGTCTTCTACAAGCGCTTCTCCAAAGAGGCGTTCTGGCCGCTGCTGCACACCTTCTGGGAGCGCGCGAAGTTCAAGGAGGAGGACTGGAAGGTCTACTGCCGGGTGAACCGGGCCTTCGCCGAGCAGGCGGCGGCCGAAGTTGCGTACGGAGGCATCGTCTGGATCCACGACTACAACCTGTGGATGGTGCCGGCCTACCTGCGCGAGATGCGGCCGGACGTGAAGATCGCCTTCCTGCACCACACCCACTTCCCCGGAGCGGACGTGTTCAACGTGGTGCCGTGGCGCCGCGAGATCATCGGCTCGCTGCTGCAGTGCGACTACATCTCGTTCCACATCCCCCGCCAGGTCGAGAACTTCGTCGACGTGGCCCGCGGCGTGGCTCCGGTCGAGGTGATCGAGACGGAGGACTGTGCTCCCCGCTTCCGGACGTACGGCTTCGCGCTGGGCCTCGACGTCATGCCGTCGGTCATCGACGTCGGTGGACGTCGGGTGCATTTGGGCGCCAACCCGGTCAGCGTCGACACCGGGCGGATCGAGGAGACCCTGGCCTCCTCGGCGGTGCAGACCGCGGTCGCGCGGGTCAAGGGCGAGTTCGAGGGGCAGCGGATCGCGCTAGCGGTCTCCCGGCTCGACTACACCAAGGGCGTGCTCCAGCAGCTCGAGGCCTTCGAACGGGCGCTGCTCGAGGACCCGTCGTTGCTGGGCGAGCTGTCCCTGGTGCTGGTCTGCGTGCCTGCGGCCGGTGAGATGACCGTCTACAAGACGCTGCAGAACCAGATCGAGCAGGCCGTCGGGCGGATCAACGGCCAGTTCTCGCGGATGGGCTGGATGCCGGTGCACTTCTTCTTCCGGCCGATCCCGTTCGAGGAGCTGCTGGCCTACTACGCCAACGCCGACATCATGTGGATCACGCCGCTGCGCGACGGTCTGAACCTGGTCGCGAAGGAGTACGTCTCCGTCCACGGCCTCCTCGGCACGAGCGGCAGGCTGGTGCTCTCGGAGTTCGCCGGGGCGGCCGCCGAGCTGCGCGGCGCGGTGCTGACCAACCCCCACGACGTCTCCGACATGGTCCGGGTCTTCCTGCAGGCCGTCGACATGGACGACGCTGAGGCCAAGGACCGGATGCGGGGACTGTGGGACACCGTTCGCCACCACGACTCCAAGGCCTGGGCCGACGGGTTCCTCGCAGCGGTCGAGGCGGCCACCGCCACCGCTCCTGGTGACGAGGTCGAGCTCTAGAAGATTTCGCCGAGTCGGCGCGTTCTAACGCGCCGACTCGGCACTTCTTCACACTCGGCGCCGGTGGATGCGGGTGCTCCACAGCAGCACCAGCAGGCCGGCGACGGCCAGGCCGGCGCCGACCAGCGGAGCCTCGCGGGCACTCCAGACGTCGAGCGCCACCCCGCCGGCGAAGGCGCCGAGCGCGTTGGCGATGTTGAGGCTCGCGTGGTTCATCGCGGCGCCGAGGGTCACCGCATCGTCGGCGACGTCCATCAGGCGCACCTGCAGGTTGATCACCAGCACCGAGGCGATCGCCGTGGTCAGGAAGGCGACCGGCGCAAGCCACCACCCGGCCGGAGCGACCAGCCAGAAGAGCGTCAGCACCGCCACCATGCCGAGGCTGCTGAGGAGCAGTGAACCCAGCACCGACCAGCGCGCCAGCTCGCCCGCGACCCAGGTGCCGACGACCATGCCAACGCCGAAGGCGAAGACGAACCACGGCACCGCACCCGGCGCCAGCCCGGCCGTGCCGGTGACGATCGGGGCGATGTAGGAGTAGGCCGCGAACATTCCGCCGAACCCGATCGCGCCGGCGAGCATAGTCAGCCAGACCTGCTTGTTCGTGAAGAACCGGGTCGCCTCGCTGCGGCCGGTCGCGTTCGGGTCGCCTGGGAAGTGGGGCACCGAGAGCTGCACCAGGACCACAGTCAGCAGCGCGAGGCCTGCTGCGGCTGCGTACGGTGCTCGCCAGCCGGCGGTCTGTCCGAGCCAGGTCGCGAACGGGACACCGATCACGTTGGCGACCGAGAGCCCGAGCATGACCAGGGCGACCGCTCGGCCTCGGTGCTTCGGGGCGGCCATGGATGTCGCGACGATGGTGGCGACGCCGAAGTAGGCGCCGTGCGGCAGGCCGTCGAGGAACCTAGCGACCAGAAGCATCTGGTAGTCGACGGCGGCGGCGCTGAGCACGTTGAAAAGCGCGTACGCCGCCATCAGCGACAGCAGCAGCCCCTTGCGCGGAAGGTGAGCGACGAAGAACGAGAGGATCGGTACGCCGACCACCACCCCGACCGCGTAGGCGCTGATCAGGTGGCCGGCCGTGGAGGTGCCGACACCGACGCCCTCGGCGATCTCGGGCAGGACGCCCATGGTGACGAACTCGGTCGTGCCGATCGCGAACCCACCCATCGCCAGCGCGAGCATCGCGATCGTGAATCGGGCTGGGGTCACCGGCTTCGCGGCGGCCAGGGCGGGAGCGAGGTCGGTCACCACTGTTTAACCATGGCCGGTTCAGGGGCTATTCCTCGAACCGATGTGATCCACGTCCATGTCGAGGCGTCACTCCGGTCGGCCGAGTGGGCACTTGGTGATCTTCGCGCTGACCAGTCTGCTGGCCGGCTTCGCTCCGAACGTCGAGGTGCTCATCGGGCTCCGTGTGGTCTCCGCCATCGGTGGTG
>NZ_JBEXSD010000059.1:0-35587 GCF_040613495.1 Nocardioides sp. NPDC006273
GAGAGGTCGAGGAGGGCCGCGTCCTCGTGGCCCGCACGGTCGCTGCCGAAGGCCGAGCGCGGGCGTACGTCGGGGGAGCGACCGTCCCGGTCGCCACCCTCGGTTCGGTGACCTCGCCCCTGGTCGCCGTCCACGGCCAGTCCGACCAGCACCGGCTCCTGCAGCCGCGTGCCCAGCGCGACTCGCTGGACCGCTTCGGCGGCGACGCCGTCGCCAAGCTGCTCACGGCATACCGCGAGCTCCACGCCGAGCTCCAGAAGGTTGAGCGCGAGCTCGACGAGGTGACGACCCACGCCCGCGAGCGCGCACAGGAGGCTGATCTGCTGCGCTTCGGTCTCGGTGAGATCGAGGCGGTCTCCCCGGAGGCGGGCGAGGACGTCACGTTGGCCCAGGAGGAGGAGAAGCTCGGTTACGCCGACACCCTCCGCACGGCCGCGGAGCAGGCGCGCGAGGCCCTCTCCTCCGAGGACATCGACTCTCCGGACGCCCTCGGGGCGGTTTCGGTCGCGAAGCAGGCGCTGGAGAGCGTCCGAGATCACGATCCCGACGCCGCCGCCTTGGCCGAGCGTCTTGCCGAGGTCACCTACCTGCTCTCCGACGTCGCCGCCGATGTCGCCTCCTACGCCACCGGCGTCGAGACCGACCCCGCCCGGCTGGCAGTCGTCTCCGAGCGGCGTGCGGCCCTGACCGCGCTGACCAGGAAGTACGGCGAGACGATCGATGAGGTGCTCGCCTGGTCCGAGACCGGTGCCAAGCGCCTGCTCGAGCTCGACTCCGACGACGAGCGGATCGAGGAGCTCAAGAACGAACGTACGCGGCTGCGAGCCGATCTCGCCGACGCCGGTGCCATGCTCTCGACCGCGCGCACCGACGCCGCCGGTGCCTTGGCCGAGGCGGTCAGCGACGAGCTGACCGGACTGGCCATGCCCCACGCCCGGCTGGTTGTCGACGTGCGTCAGAAGGAGAC
Source organism: Nocardioides sp. NPDC006273 (assembly GCF_040613495.1). Taxonomy (NCBI): domain Bacteria; kingdom Bacillati; phylum Actinomycetota; class Actinomycetes; order Propionibacteriales; family Nocardioidaceae; genus Nocardioides; species Nocardioides sp. NPDC006273. The sequence continues at coordinate 968 of NZ_JBEXSD010000059.1, forward strand.
CGACGCACCGGCCTCCGAGGACGAGCCGCACGCACCGTTGAGGTTCCCGTCTTCTGGAAAGGGGAAGGGCAAGGGCGAGCGCTGGCTGCGCTACGGCTCCAACGGTCTCGACGAGATCGAGCTGCTGCTGGCCGCCAACACCGGCTCGGAGCCCCGTCCGCTCCACAAGGGCGCCTCCGGCGGCGAGCTCTCTCGGGTGATGCTCGCGATCGAGGTGGTCCTGGCCGCCACCAGCCCGGTCCCGACCTTCGTCTTCGACGAGGTCGACGCCGGTGTCGGCGGCACCGCGGCGGTCGAGATCGGCCGTCGCCTCGCCCACCTCGCCCGCACCGCACAGGTCCTGGTGGTCACCCACCTTCCCCAGGTCGCCGCTTTCGCCGACCACCACGTCGCCGTGGAGAAGACCAGCGACGGCGTGGTCACCAGCTCCGGGCTCACCGTCCTCGACGACGAGGCCCGTGAGCGCGAGCTCTCCCGCATGCTGGCCGGGCTCACGGCCTCCGACACGGCCATCGCCCATGCGCGCGAGCTCCTCGAGGTGGCCCGCGCGGCGAAGGTCTGATCCCGCCGAAACCTCAGTTCTGGCGACCCGAGTCGGTAGTTGTGGCGAACCGCACACGCCACAACTACCGACTCGGCCGCCAAAGGTACGCATTCGGACGCCACAACTACCGACTCGCCGGATGGGAGATCCAGGGACACCGGCCGATACCGGGGGAGGATTGGCGAGACATGAGACTGCCGACACGCCAGATTCCTTCCGTACTCCCCGGCACCCGCGGCACGCTCCGCGCGGGCCGGCCGACCAGGGCACTGGTCCCGCGGCTCAAAGAGGGCGACATCGCGGTCATCGACCATGTCGACCTCGACCGCAGCACCGCGCTGGCGATCGCAGCCACGGGCGTGATCGCCGTGGTCAACGCCCAGCCGATGGTGTCGGGGCGCTACCCGAACCGGGGGCCGAAGACGCTGGCAGATGCCGGGATCGAGCTGATCGACCAGATCGGCGAGGCAGGGCTGGACAAGCTTGTCGACGGCCGTAAGGCGCGCATCCTCGACGGAGAGATCTTCGACGGCGAGCGGCTGTTGGCCTCCGGCCGGGTGCTCGACCAGGAGTCGCTCGAGAGCGACCTGGAGAACGCCAAGCAGGGTCTGAGCTCCCACCTGGAGCTCTTCACCCACAACAGCAGCGAGCTGCTCCGGCGCGAGGAGGAGGTGCTGCTGCACGGCAACGGCGTGCCACCCCTCGACACGCCCCTGGCCGGGCGTCCCGTCGTGGTGGTCGCCGACCACCCGGATCTGGACCGTCTCCTGGGGGATCTGGCGGGCTTCCTGCGCGAGCAGCGTCCGACGATCATCTCGGTGGGCCCGGCGGCGAAGAGGCTGTCCAAGAAGCACGTACGCCACGCCGTGCTCGTCCTGGGCGCCGACACCGACACGTTCCCCGAGCCGAAGGTGCTCACCGGCGCGGCCGAGGTCGTGCTCGCGCCGGGTGGCTCCGGGAGCGAGCAGGCCGCCGAGCTCCTCGATCGCATCGGAGTGCAGCCGAAGCGGTTCGACTCCTCGCTGGCACCCGAGGACGCGGCCCTGCTGATCGCCTACGCCCAGCACCCCTCGCTGGTCATCGGGGCGGGGGTGAGCACCACGCTGACCGACTTCCTCGAGGACCAGCGTCCGGGGCTGGCCGGCACCTACCTGACCCGACTCGCGCTCGGCCCGACGCTGATCGACGCCTCTGCCGTGCCCGCGGTGCGCCGCAAGGAGCCGCTCGCCCGCCGGCTCTTCCTCCCGCTCCTCACCGCGGTGACGGCCCTGGCGATCGGCCTCCCCGCCGGTGTCTGGGCCGCCGATCACGGCCTCACCGGGCGCGGCCTCAGCGAGATCGGCACCGGAGCCGGCGGCGACGCCGGCGCAGGCGCCACGGTCGACACCACGTCCGGCCAGAGCAGCAGCCGGACCGAGACCGACTCGCGACAGAGCGCCGAGGCCCAGTTCGTCGCCGAGGCCGGCGACACGCTCCTGCCCGGCAGGCTCGCCGGGCAGAAGGTCGCCGTCGTCACCTTCCCGGGCGCGGACCGCAAGACCGTCGATGCGCTCACCGGCAACGTCACCACGGCCGGGGCCGAGATGACAGGGGTGCTCGACGTACGACCGAATCTGCTGGACCCGGACCGAAAGCAGTACGTCGACAGCCTGGCCACCCAGCTGGTCGAGCAGCTCGGACGCGGCGACGCGGACCAGGCCACCTACCAGCGGATGGGGCAGGTGATCGGAGAGACCTACGCCGGCCGGAAGCCACCCGCGGCGTTCGACAAGCAGGCCAAGACCGCAGCTGTGGCGTTGCTCACCGGAGACCTGGTCAAGGCCCAGGGGCGACCGACTGGGCCGGCCGACCTGGTTCTGGTGGTCCTCGGGGAGGACAACGAGGTCACGACCGCGGTCGAGGGCCTGACCGAGGGCTTGGGGGCGACCACGAAAGGCCTGGTCGTGACGGCAGCGACCGGCTCCGAGGACCTCGCGGCGCTGCGCGCCAACGACTGGCCGGGCTGGTTCGCGTCGGTCGACGGCATCGAGTCCACCACCGGTCAGATCGTCGCTCCGCTGGCCCTGGCCCGACAGAAGAACCAAGAAGGTGGCGAATTCGGTGCGTCAGGTTTCGGCGGCCTCCTGAAGGATTGATAGGATTGAGGCCCATGAAGTCGGCGAGCTTGACCAAGCACATTTTTGTCACCGGAGGCGTCGCCTCCTCCTTGGGAAAGGGTCTGACGGCATCGTCCCTCGGCCGCCTTCTCCGTTCGCGTGGTCTGAGCGTGACCATGCAGAAGCTGGACCCGTATCTCAACGTGGATCCAGGCACCATGAACCCGTTCCAGCACGGTGAGGTCTTCGTGACCAACGACGGTGCCGAGACCGATCTCGACATCGGCCACTACGAGCGGTTCCTCGACACCGACCTGGTCGGCCACGCCAACGTGACCACCGGACAGGTCTACTCAAACGTGATCGCCAAGGAGCGGCGCGGCGACTACCTCGGCGAGACCGTCCAGGTGATCCCGCACATCACCGACGAGATCTCCGAGCGGGTCCTGGCCATGCACGGCCCCGAGGTCGACGTGGTGATCACCGAGATCGGCGGCACGGTCGGCGACATCGAGTCCCTGCCGTTCCTCGAGGCCGCCCGTCAGGTGCGCCAGCGCCTGGGCCGCGACAACGTCTTCTTCGTGCACGTCTCCCTGGTGCCCTACATCGGCCCGTCCAAGGAGCTCAAGACGAAGCCGACCCAGCACTCGGTGATGGCGCTGCGCCAGATCGGCATCCAGCCCGACGCCATCGTGTGCCGCGCCGACCGCGAGCTGCCCGAGGGCATCAAGCGCAAGATCGCGCTCATGTGCGACGTCGACGAGGACGCCGTGGTGACGGCGGCCGATGCTCCGAGCATCTACGACATCCCGAAGGTGCTCCACCGCGAGGGCCTCGACGCCTACGTCGTACGCAAGCTCGACCTGCCCTTCCGTGACGTCGACTGGGCGCTGTGGGACGACCTGCTCCGCCGGGTCCACCACCCGAAGGAAGAGCTCACCATCGGCCTGGTCGGCAAGTACATCGACCTGCCCGACGCCTACCTGAGCGTCGGCGAGGCGCTGCGCGCCGGTGGGTTCGCCAACGAGGCCAAGGTTCACATCCGCTGGATCCCCTCCGACGATTGCGAGACCCCCGAGGGCGCGGCCAAGAACCTCCACGACCTCGACGCCGTCTGCGTCCCCGGCGGTTTCGGCATCCGTGGCCTGGAGGGCAAGCTCGGCGCGCTGACCTACACCCGCACCCACCAGATCCCCACGCTCGGCCTGTGCCTGGGCCTGCAGTGCATGGTCATCGAGTACGCCCGCAACATGCTCGGCCTGGAGAAGGCCGACTCGACCGAGTTCGACGCTGAGACGCCCGAGCCCGTCATCGCGACGATGGAGGAGCAGAAGGCGTACGTCGAGGGCGCCGGCGATCTCGGTGGCACCATGCGTCTGGGGCTCTACCCGGCCGAGCTCAAGAAGGGCTCGATCGCGGCCGAGGTCTACGGCGAATCCTCGATCGAGGAGCGTCACCGCCACCGCTACGAGGTCAACAACGCCTACCGCGACCAGCTCGAGGAGGCCGGCCTGGTCTTCTCCGGCCTCTCGCCCGACAACCAGCTCGTCGAGTTCGTCGAGCTTCCCCGCGACGTACACCCCTACTACGTCTCCACGCAGGCTCACCCCGAGCTTCGCTCGCGGCCGACCCGCCCGCACCCGCTCTTCGCCGGGCTGGTGAAGGCGGCCCTCGACCGGCAGAAGGAGCAGCGGTTCCCGATCGACGAGACCAACCTGCGCCGCGACGTCAGCGACGTCGACGAGCTCAGCGACGTCGAGCTGCCCGAACCGGCCGAGGCCTGAGAGTCTGACCGTTGAGGCCATGGGGCCGGCACACGCCGGCCCCATGGCCTCAATGCGCCGCGGTCACCACAGAAGGCCCAAGATGGACGCGGGCCTCCCACGGCTCGAGCACGGTGCTGTCGTGCGGCGTGTCCACGTTGGCCAAGACGATGGGGGAGTCCGCGGTCGCTCGCTGCAGCCGGGGCGGGACCTCGGCGGCGTCTCCGGAGAAGTTGGCGATGACATGAAGCTTCGCGCCGTCGTGACGCCGGGTGAATGCGAACAGCTGTGGATGGTCCGGTTCGTCGAGGGTGAAGTCACCCAGCGCCACCACCGGCTCCTCGTGACGAAGCCGGATCAGGTCGCGGTGGTAGCTGAACACCGATGCGGGGTCGTCGACCTGCCGGGCAGCGTTGACGTGCTGAGAGTTCGGGTTGACCGCCAGCCACGGGCTACCGGTCGTGAACCCGGCCTGAGGCGACTCGTCCCACTGCATCGGAGTGCGGCCGTTGTCGCGGCTCCGCGCCCGAAGAGAGGCCAGGACCGCCTCCGGATCCTCGCCCATGCCCACCGACTCCTCGTAGTAGTTGATCGACTCGATGTCGGCGAACTGCTCGATCGAGGTGAAGGGGAAGTTCGTCATCCCCAGCTCCTGGCCCTGATAGATGTACGGCGTCCCGCGCTGCATGTGGAGAACGGTGGCCAACAGCTTGGCCGATCGTTCGCGGAACTCATCGTCGTCGCCGAAACGGGAGACCACGCGCGGCCGGTCGTGGTTGTCCCAGTACAGGCTGTTCCAGCCGACGTCGGCCAGCCCCTCCTGCCACGCGGCGAGGGAACCGCGGAGGAGGCGCATGTCGAAGGGCAGAACGTCCCACTTCGATGCGCCGCGGTCGATCTTCAGGTGCTCCAGCTGGAACACCATGTCGAGCTCCTCGCGCTCCTGGTCGGTGTACTTGCGCGCCTCCTCGATGGAGACATCGAGGGTCTCACCGACGAGGAGCAGCGGTCGCTCGACGCCGGCGAAGACCTCGCGGTGCATCTCGGCGAGATACTCGTGCACCCTGGGTCCGTCGACGACCTGCCGGCCGAGGGAGGCGAAGCGTTCACCCGGGCGGATCTTCCCGTCGGGAAGGGCGGGATCCTTGGAGATCAGGTTGATCACATCCATCCTGAACCCGTCGATGTCCCGGTCGATCCACCAACGCATCATGTCGTAGACCGCCCGCCTCACCTCTGGGTTCTCCCAGTTCAGGTCAGGCTGCTTCTTGGAGAACAGGTGCAGGTAGTAGTCACCGCTCTCCTCGTCGTACTCCCATGCCGGACCCGAGAAGAACGACCCCCAGTTGTTGGGTTCGGCGCCGGGTCTGCCCGGGACCGTCCCGTCGCGTGGCGGCCGCCACCAGTACCAGTCCCGCTTGGCGCTGTCGGGTCCGGATCGGGACTCGATGAACCACGGGTGCTCGTCGGAGGTGTGGTTGACCACCAGGTCCATCACGATCTTGATTCCGCGGGCGTGGAGCTGCTTCACGAGCGTGTCGAGGTCACCCAACGTCCCGAACACCGGGTCGACGTCGTGATAGTCGGTGATGTCGTAGCCGTTGTCGTCCATGGGCGAGGGATAGACGGGCGAGAGCCAGACGACGTCCACACCCAGCTTCTCGAGGTGGTCGAGATGCTCCAGGACACCGCCGAGATCGCCCACGCCGTCGCCGTCCGTGTCCGCGAAGCTGCGTGGGTAGATCTGGTAGACCACTGCGGACTGCCACCATTTCTGCGCCTTCACAGTGACTTCTGGTGCCCGGTGACTGCGGGACGTATGCATCAACCGCTGCGGAGCTCGGGGAGGACGTCGGCTCCGAAGAAATCCACGAACTCCTCCTGGTCGACCCCGACCTGGTGGAGGTACACCCGTTCGACTCCGAGCTTGGCGTATTCGGCGAGCACCTCCGCATGGCGAGCAGGGTCGCTCGACATCACGATGCTGTCCTCGAGCGCCTCGGCCGGGACGTGGGCGGTGGCGGCATCGAACTGCGCCGGCACCTCGAGCTCTTCGTTCAGCGACGGCGGCAGTGCGTTGGTCCGCCACTGGTCCAGCGCCTGGGCACGGACCTCATCGTCTGAGTGGGCCCAGGACAGATGCATCTGGACATGGACCGGCTTGGTGCTGCCGGCGGCGTCGCGGAAGGCTCTGATGACCGCACGCAGCTTCTGGGGAGGAGCGTTCACGGTGATGAGGCCGTCCGCCCACCCGGCCACCGCACGAGCGGTCTCGGGGCTCAGCGCCGCGGCGAACAGGGGCGGCGGAGTCGGGGGTAGCGTGTAGACGCGGGCGGCGCGCATCCGGACCAGGCCGTCGTGGTCCACGGTCTCGCCCGCGAGCAGACGGCGGATGACGTCGGCGCACTCGGCCAGTCGGGCGTTGCGTACGTCCTTGGTCGGCCAGCGACGCCCGGTGACGTGCTCGTTGAGAGACTGTCCCGAGCCGAGCGCCGGGATGAATCGCCCGGGCGCCATCTCCAGCAGGGTCGCGATGGATTGAGCGATCGTGGCGGGGTGGTACCGGTCGCCCGGGGCGGTGACCACTCCGTAGGGCAATGTGGTGGTCGCCATGGCGGCGCCGAGCCAGGCCCAGGCGAACCCGGCCTCGCCCTGTCGTTCGCTCCACGGAAAGAGGTGGTCGGAGGAGAGGACGGCGTCGAACCCGGCATCCTCCGCCTGGCGCGCCAGCCGCAGGAGTCGCGAGGGAGCGAACTGCTCGTGGGATGCGTGGTAGCCGATCTCCATTGTCATGCCTGCTCGATCCGGAGCCACCGGTAGCCGTAGCCGTGTAGCGCCAGCTCCTCACCGTTCACCAGGTCCTCGTACGGCTGGTCGTCGACGATCTGCTTCCAGTCCCGCTGCAGGTCCGGCGGAAGTGTGACGGTGGTTCCCTGCGGATCAAGGTTGGCCAGCAGAAGCGACGTGGACCGCTCGTCGGAGTAGCGGACCGCGAAGACCTGCTCCTGCGGCAGGGCCACCGGGCGGGCCGAGGAGGCGAGGTGCGGGCCGTGGTCGCGGCGGATCGCGAACAGCGTACGCAATGTGCGCAGCAGCGAGTCCGGGTCACCGATCTCGTCTTCGACGTTGACCTGTGCGTAGCTGAACGGGCCCTCTGTGATGACCGGGTGCGCCAGCTGGATCTCGTGAGCTTCGGAGAAGCCGGCGTTCACGTCCCTGGACCACTGCATCGGCGGCCGGACCGCGGCCCGGTCTGGAAGCTCCGGCTGGTCGCCCATCCCGATCTCGTCTCCGTACAGGATGATCGGACTGCCTGGAAGGGCGCAGAGCAGGAAGGCCGCGAGCTTGCGTTGCCGTGGATCTTCCAGCATCGGAGCCAGGCGTCTACGGATGCCGCGTCCGAACGCGCGCATCGCCGGGTGCGGCGCGAAGATCGCCATGGTTTCCTCACGCTCGGCGGGGGTGAGGCGCTCGAGGTCGAGCTCGTCGTGGTTGCGCAGCCAGATGGCGTAGTTGCAACCCTCCGGCGGGACCGGTTCCGCTTCCAGTGCGTCTCGCAACGGCGCCGCGTCCTTCCGGGCCAGCGCCAGGAACAGGTAGTTGTTGAGCCAGAAGTTGAGCAGGGTGGTCACTCGGTCCCCGCCTGCGAAGTAGTCCGCGTACTGCTCCGGATCCACGTCGGACTCGACCATGAGTACGCCGTCGGCTCGGAACCGCTGGACCGTGCGCCGCATCTCCTCGAGGAACCAGTAGCCGTCCTCGTGACCCTCCACCCGGCCGGCCTCGGCGACGATGTACGGCGCCGCGTCGACCCGAAATCCGGAGGTGCCGCGCTCGAGCCAGAACTCCATGATCTTGCGGATCTCGTCGCGCACGTCGGCGTTGGCTAGGTTCAGATCGGGCTCATGGCTGTAGAAGGTGTGCCGGTAGTACTGCCCGGCTTCCTCGTGCCAGGTCCAGACGGAGTCCTCCACCGAGGGAAAGATCGGCTCGACGATCGTCTCGTGCGGCTCGTCGGTCCAGATGTAGAAGTCGCGGAACCGGGAATCCCGGTCTCGGCAGGCCGCACGGAACCATGGGTGTCCCACTGACGTGTGCTGCACGACGAGGTCGATGATGACCTCCAGCTCCAGATCCTTCGCGCGAGCCATGAGGTCGTCGAAGTCGTCCAGCGTGCCGTACCGGTCCGACACCTCGAGATGATCGATCACGTCGTAGCCGCCGTCGAGATCGGGGGTCCGGTAGAACGGCTGCAACCACACCGCGGTCGCACCGAGCTCCTTGACATGATCGAGCTTCTCCGCCACTCCGCAGAGGTCCCCGGTCCCGTTGCCGGTGGTGTCGCGGAACAGGGCCACGGCGATCTGGTAGATGACGGCCCGTTCGTACCACGGAACGTCCTCAGCGTCTGGCGTCGACATCGTCTCGGTCCTCCGACTGCTATGGCTGTGGATCCATGGCGTCACTCGGGCTCAGATCGCCGCGGCCCCCGTCCGCGTGCGTGCTAGTGGCGTACCTCGCCGGTCGGCTTCACCTCACCGCGCCACGAACCGGTCTCGGTGCCGCGCTGCTCGATGAAGTCCTTGAAGCGCTCGAGGTCGCCCTTGGCTCGCCTGTCGACGATGTTGAGGACGTCACCGGTCTTCTCGACCGCGCCCTCGGGCTCGTACTCGAGACGAAGCGTGACCTTGGTGGCCTTCCCCATCTCGTCTGTGGCGAACGACACCGTCCCCTGGTTCTGGCTGCCTTCCACGGCGCGCCAGGTGATCCGCTCGTCGGGAACCTGGTGAACGATCTCGGCGTCCCACTCACGGGTCACCCCGCCGATCTCGGCCTTCCAGTGCAGGTGCTTGTCGTCGAGCTGCTGGACCGACTCGACACCCTCCATGAACTGGGGGAAGGACTCGAACTGGGTCCACTGGTCATACGCGGTGCTGACCGGGACCTCGACCTGGACGCTCTTCTCGATGGTGCTCATGTCGTGTCTCCTCTCGATTGCGTACGACCAGTGGGTACCCGAGGTCTTCGAGGGCCATACCTGCTCGGCCCGGTGAACTCACCGGGCTCGGGCCACGACCTGGCGCGAGTGCACGTCGGCGAGACGGACGACGGTCTGACGCACGAACGGGACCAGGGCATCGCCCTCGCAGGCTGCCCGCGCCACGGCGGCGACGTCCTCGCCGGCCTGCGTCGGGTAGAACCGGAGCTGGAGGCCGAAGGCGAGCAGCCCACCGCCCCTGATGGCGGCCACGGCGTCGAGATAGCGCTGGGCGTACGGTGCCAGAACCTCGTCCTGCCCCGGCCGCCAGAACGCCGAGGCCAGCGCGTAGGCGCTGTCGGTGCGCGGCAGCCGGCGCTCGACCATGGTCACCTGCCAGGCCTCCTCCTTGGCCTCGGCCAGCGGCTGCGCGGTGCGTACGCCCAGGGCACTGACCCACGACTCGGGATCCGGGTCGCGTGCCTCCAGCGCGGCGACGGCGGCAGCGTCGTAGTCGCCGGTCTCTGCGCGCCGTCCCAGCAGCCGCCAGGCGACCTGGACGTCCTCCGCGGCTCCCGACTCGGCGAGCTCGAGCTGCTTGGGCGTGGAGGCGTGCGAGGCGAGCACCCGAAGCGCGGTGTCGCGGTTGACGGGGTCCTCGGCGAGGGTCGCCGCCACGCCGGCGACCAGAGCACGCTGCTCGGCCACCCGGTCCGGTGCCGTCCACAGCTCGGCCGCGGCCACTGCCATGCTCAGGTACTCACCGGTGACCTGCGGGTTCTGTTCGCACTCGAGGACCGAGGCGACTCGGGAGACGACCTCGGGACCGGCGATCTCACCACGGAACAGCGCCGCCCAGGCGCTGTTGACCGCGACCGCCCGCGCCAGCGAGTCGGGGAGGAGTCCGGCGTTCTGGCCGAGCCAGGCCTCGCTGGCCTCGTCGGAGCGCACCGCGGCGAAGGTCACGTCGGTCGCGTTGACCAGGTGCGCGGCGGCATCGGGGAGCGAGACCTCGACGGGCACGCCCTCCACGGTGACCGGGGTGGTCGCGAGGAGCGCGCCGGAGGCGTCGTACGAGGCGATGTCGAAGCGGTGGGGACGCACGGTCCCGTCGGCGCTGGTGACCGAGACCTTGCCGTCAGCGAGGGTGATCACGTCGGTCCCGGCATGGTCGAGCCATGCGGCGGTCCAGGCGGAGAGGTCCTTGCCCGCGGCCGCCCCGAAGGCACCCATCAGATCGTCTAGGACGGTGTTGCCGTAGGCGTGCTCGGCGAAGTAGGTCTGCAGCCCGGCCAGGTACGCCTCCTCGCCGATGTAGGCGTGCAGCTGCTGCAGCACCGCCTGGCCCTTCATGTAGGTGATCGCGTCGAAGTTGGCCATCGCGACATCGACGCTGGGCACCACCCCGCGGATCGGATGGGTGGCCGGCGTCGCGTCGACGTCGTACGCCATCTTCTTCTCGGTCAGGGCGATCGAGGCCCACACGTCGGAGTAGTCGGGAAGCGCGGCAGAGGCCCACACCGCCGCCCACGAGGCGAAGGCCTCGTTGAGCCACAGGTCGTCCCACCAGCGCATCGTGACCAGGTCGCCGAACCACATGTGTGCCATCTCGTGCAGGATCACGTTGGTGCGATCAGTGCGGTCGGCGTGGGTCGGAGCCGTGCGGTAGAGGAACACGTCGCTGTGCGTGACCGCGCCCCAGTTCTCCATCGCCCCGCCCATGTCGGGCACGAAGATCTGGTCGTAGCGCCGCTGCGGGAACGGCATCGCGAACTTGGCGCCGAACCAGGCCAGCCCGTGCTCGGTGATCTGCAGGATCTCCTCGCGGTCCCGCTCGAGCTGGCTGCGCAGCGACTGACGGGCGTAGAGCCCCAGGTCATAGCCGCCGCGCTCGTCCCGGACCTCGACGAACGGGCCGGCGTTGACCACCACGACGTACGTCGAGAGCGGGGGAGTGTCCTCGAAGACCCAGGTCCGCGCGCCGGCCTCCTCGTCCGGGACCCCGGCCGGTGCGGAGTTGGACAGCACCGTCCACTGCGTCGGCGCGGTCACGGTGAACGCATGCACGGCCTTGAGGTCGGGCTGGTCGAAGCAGGCCCACAGCCGGCGGGCGTCGTCGGGCTCGAAGGAGGTCCACACGTAGACGTTGCCGTCAGAGGGGTCGACGGTGCGCAGGATGCCCTCCGAAGACGCGGTCTCGGACTGGGAGGCGGCGACGACGAGGGTGTTGGTCTCGGCGAGGTCCCCGAGCGGGATCCGCCCGGCGCTGATCGTGGTGAGGTCGATGGCGGTGCCGTTGAGCGTGGCGGCCGACACCTTTGCCACGCAGTCGACGAACGTGCTCGTGCCGGGGGTCGCCGAGAACGTGATCGTGGAGACGCTGGCGATGGTCTCGCCCTCGAGCAGACCGGTCATGTCGAGGGTGATGTCGTAGCGCTCGACGGTGACGGTGGCGGCCCGCGCTGCGGCCTCGTCCTGGGTGAGCGATGCAGGGGCGGCGGCGGAGGTCTCAGACATGAGCCGAGGGTAGCCTCGGGCAATGACATCGGACGCACGATTTTCCGACTCGGCCGTGCCGCTGGCCCCTCTCACCGAATGGGACGCCCCCGAGAGCTGGCCGGTCGCCTCCAGCGAGGATCTGCACCGGGACGGCTGGGTGGTCGCGCTGCGGGCAGACCGGATCAACCGGCCCGGCCACGAGGACGAGGAGCCGTTCCGGCGCCTGGTGGTGGAGCACCCGGGCGCCGCGGTTGTGCTGGCTCTCGACGAGGAGGAGCGGGTCCTGGTCATCACCCAGTACCGCCATCCCGCCAAGCGGCGCTTCGTCGAGCTGCCGGCCGGTCTGATCGACTATCCGGGCGAGGACCCGCTCGACGTGGCCGTGCGGGAGCTGCGCGAGGAGGTCGCGCACGAGGCAAGCGAGTGGACACATCTGCTCTCCACCCACACCTCTCCCGGTCTGAGCGAGGAGATCCATCACTTCTACCTCGCCCGCGGCCTCACCGCGACGGACCGCGACGGCTTCGTCCTCGAGCACGAGGAGGCCGAGATGAGCGTCCACCGGGTGCCCTTCGAGGAGCTTCTGGAGGCCGTGCTGAGCGGCCGCGCGACCGACTCGCCGGTCGTCCAGGCCGTGCTTGCGTACGCCGCGCTCAAATCGCGTGGCAGAGTCTGACCATGCGCGTCAACGACTACGGGACGCGGTTTTGGTGACTTGCGCCACACCGGGTTAGAACTGCCGCATCAGGCGGCGAACATCCGGCCTGGCCCGACCCACGGACCATCACATTCAGGGGAAGAGAAAATGAGAATCGGCGTACCCAAGGAAGTCAAGAACCACGAGTACCGGGTGGCGATCACCCCCTCGGGCGTCCACGAGCTGGTGGCCAACGGCCACGAGGTCTTCGTCGAGGCCGGTGCCGGTGTCGGCTCCTCGATCTCGGACGGTGAGTACGCCGCGGTCGGTGCCAAGATCCTCGGTGACGCCGACGAGACCTGGGGCAACGCCGACCTCGTGCTCAAGGTCAAGGAGCCGGTCGCGGAGGAGTACCACCGCCTGCGCGAGGGCCTGACCCTGTTCACCTACCTTCACCTGGCCGCCGACAAGCCCCTCACCCAGGAGCTGCTGGCCAAGAAGGTCACCGCGATCGCCTACGAGACCGTCGAGCTGCCCAACCGGTCGCTGCCGCTGCTCTACCCGATGTCGGAGGTCGCCGGCTGCCTGGCGCCCCAGGTCGGCGCCTACAGCCTGCTGAAGGCCCAGGGTGGCCGCGGCACGCTGATGGGTGGCGTCGGCGGTGTCGCCAACGCCAAGGTCGTCATCATCGGCGCCGGCGTCTCCGGCCAGAACGCGGCCAACATCGCGTTGGGGATGGGTGCCGACGTCACGCTGCTCGACACCGACCTGGAGAAGCTGCGGATGTCGTTCTGGCGCTACTCCAACCAGGTGCACGGTCTGGCGTCGAACAAGCTCGCGCTCGAGGAGCAGGTGCTCCAGGCCGACCTGGTCATCGGCGCCGTGCTGATCCCGGGCGCGGCCGCGCCCAAGCTGGTCACCAACGACCTGGTCTCGCGGATGAAGCCCGGCTCGGTGCTCGTCGACATCGCGATCGATCAGGGCGGCTGCTTCGAGGACTCCCACGCCACCACCCACGCCGACCCGACCTACCAGGTCCACAACTCGACCTTCTACTGCGTCGCCAACATGCCCGGTGCGGTCCCCAACACCTCGACCTACGCGCTCACCAACGCGACGATGCCGTATGCCGTCGCGCTGGCCAACAAGGGCTGGGCCCAAGCGCTGCGGGACGACGCCGCGCTCGCCAAGGGTCTCAACACCCACGCCGGAGAGCTGACCAACGCTCCCGTCGGAGAGGCCGTCGGGATCGACTCGGTCGCGCTGGAGACCGTCCTGGCTTGACGCCGCTGCGCAGCCGACTCGGCGTATCTGTCTCACCGACATGCGCCGAGTCGGCGTTGTGAGGTGGGACAGATGCGCCGAGTGGGAGGTGCTGGTTGGATGGGGAAGGTGACGGCGGTGGAGCATGCGATGCGTACGTATCTCGACCATCTCAGCGTCGAGCGAGGTCTCGCGGCCAACACGCTCTCGTCCTACCGGCGCGACCTGCGGAGGTACGCCGAGTTCCTCGACCGGGAAGGTGTCGATGATCTGGCCGGGATCTCGGAGGCGACGGTCTCGGCGTTCCTGGCGCACCTGCGCGAGGGCAGCGAGGAGCATCCGGCGCTGAGCGCGACCTCGGCGGCACGGACGGTCGTCGCGGTCCGCGGGTTCCACAAGTTCGCGGTCGCCGACGGGCTGGTCGAGGCCAACCCGGCGGGCCATGTGAAGCCGCCGCGAGCGGAGAAGCGGCTGCCGAAGGCGCTCCCGTTGGCCGACGTCGAGGCGATCCTGGAAGCGGCGGGCGCGCCCGGGACGGCGCTCTCGTTGCGCGACCGGGCGCTCCTGGAGGTGCTCTACGGCACCGGCGCCCGCATCTCCGAGGCGGTCGGTCTCGACGTCGACGACCTCGACCGGGTCGACCACGTCGTGCTCCTGCGCGGCAAGGGCGGCAAGGAGCGGATCGTCCCGGTCGGCTCCTATGCCATCGAGGCCGTCGAGGCCTACCTGACCCGGGCTCGGCCCGACCTCGCAGCCGCCCGCTCAGGGGGCGCGCTCTTCCTCAACGCCCGCGGTGGCCGGCTCTCCCGTCAGTCGGCCTGGACCGTCCTGACCCGCGCCGCCGAGCGTGCCGGGATCGGCAAGGACGTATCCCCACACACCCTGCGCCACTCCTTCGCCACCCACCTGCTCGACGGTGGCGCCGACGTACGTGTCGTGCAGGAGTTGCTGGGCCATGCGTCGGTGACCACGACGCAGATCTACACTCTTGTCACCGTGGACAATCTCCGAGAGGTCTTCGTGACCGCACACCCGAGGGCCCTGTGACCGCTTCGACCGAAACCGGCGCTTCGACCAGACCCGGCGACTGGATCCCGAAGGTCGGCGCGAGCCCAGACGACGTCTACGAGGCGGTCGTGGCGTGGGCCGAGGGGAGTGGCCGCAGCCTCTACCCCCACCAGGACGAGGCGATCATGTCCATCCTGGCCGGTGACAACGTCATCCTGGCGACGCCGACCGGCTCGGGAAAGTCGCTGGTCGCGGCGGGTGCCCACGCGGCCGCGCTGGCCGAGGACAAGGTCTCCTTCTACACCGCGCCGATCAAGGCGCTGGTGAGCGAGAAGTTCTTCGACCTGGTCGAGACATTCGGTGCCGAGAACGTCGGGATGCTCACCGGCGACGCCAGCGTCAACGCCGACGCGCCGATCATCTGCTGCACCGCCGAGGTGCTCGCCAACCTCGCCCTCAGGGAGGGCAAGCGCGCCGACGTCGGGCTCGTGATCATGGACGAGTTCCACTACTACGGCGAGCCCGACCGCGGCTGGGCGTGGCAGGTGCCGCTGCTCGAGCTCCCGCAGGCGCAGTTCCTGCTGCTGAGCGCGACCCTGGGCGACACCACCGCCCTCGCCGAGGACCTGACCCGCCGAAACGGCCGCGACACCGTCCTCGTCGACCAGGCGGAACGACCCGTTCCGCTCGCGTTCGACTGGCGGCTGACGCCGCTCCAAGAGACGCTCGAGGAGCTCGTCACCACGGGTCAGGCGCCCGTCTACGTCGTCCACTTCACCCAGAAGGACGCCGTCACCCACGGCACCTCGCTGCTCAATGCCAGCTGGCTGAAGCTCTCCACCGAGGAGAAGGACCAGATCGCCAAGCGGCTCGAGCCGGTCCGGTTCGCGGCCGGCTTCGGCAAGACGCTGTCCAAGCTGCTGCGCAAGGGCATCGGCGTCCACCACGCCGGCATGCTCCCCAGATACCGAAGGCTGGTCGAGCAGCTCGCCCAGGCCGGTCTGCTCAAGGTCATCGCCGGCACCGACACCCTCGGCGTCGGCATCAACGTCCCGATCCGCACGGTGCTCTTCACCGGTCTGGCCAAGTTCGACGGCCGTCGCCAGCGCATCCTGCGGACCAGGGAGTTCCTCCAGATCGCCGGCCGGGCCGGGCGGGCCGGCTTCGACACCCAGGGCTACGTCGTCGTCCAGGCCCCCGAGCACATCATCGAGAACGAGAAGGCCAAGGCGAAGTCCGAGGAGCGCCGCAAGGCCGGCAAGAAGAACTCCAAGGCACAGCTCAAGAAGCCGCCCGAGGGCACCGTCGTGTGGACCGAGGCGACCTTCACCAAGCTCGTCGACGGCGCCCCCGAGCCGCTGCAGAGCAAGATGAAGATCGACAACTCGATGCTCCTCAACGTCGTCGCCCGCGACGAGGACGCCTTCGAGGTGATGCGTCGGATCACCATGGAGAACCACGAGGATCCGCGCAGCCAGCTCAAGCTCGCCCGCCGGGCCCTGCGGCTGACCCGCTCGCTGCTCCACAGCGGGGTGCTGACGAGGCTCGCCGAGCCCGATGCGTACGGACGTCGCTATGTCCTCACCGAGGACCTTCCCGCCGACTTCGCGCTCAACCAGCCGCTGGCCCACTTCGCCCTCGCCGCGCTGGACACGCTCGACCCCGAGTCCCCGGAGCACACCCTGGAGATCGTCTCGGTGATCGAGGCCGTCCTCGAGCCGCCGCGCCAGATCCTCTTCGCCCAGCAGCACGAGGCCCGTGGCAAGGCGATCGAGAACATGAAGGCCGACGGTGTCGAGTACGACGAGCGGATGGCGCTCATCGAGGACATCACCTGGCCCAAGCCGATGGCCGAGCGGCTCGAGGCGCTCTTCGAGGTCTACCGCGGGACCCACCCGTGGCTGCCCGAGGACGCGCTCGACCCCAAGTCGATCCTGCGCGAGATGTACGAGCAGGGGATGACGTTCACCGACGTCGTACGCCGCTATCAGCTCGCCCGCTCCGAGGGTCTGGTGCTGCGCTATCTGACCGACGCCTACCGCACCTTCCGGCACACGCTCCCCGAGAGCCACAAGAGCCCCGAGGTCGAGGACCTGGTCGAGTGGCTGGGGGAGACCATCCGGCAGACGGACTCCTCGCTGCTGGACGAGTGGGAGGCGCTCTCCGACCCCGAGCACATCCCGTCGGCGGTCGCCCACCACGAGACGCCCCCGCCGCCGCGGTCGCTGTCCCAGCAGACCCGTGCGTTCGAGATCATGGTCCGCAACGCGATGTGGGCGCGCGTCGACGCGGTCTCGCGCGACGACCTCGACGGCCTGATGCGCCTGGAGCGCGCGGCCGCCGACCGGTTCGATCCCGCCCGAGAGGTCGTGATGACCAGATCTCGCTGGGACGACGCCCTCGAGGCCTACTTCGCCGAGCACGACGACGTCGGCATCTCCGCCGACTCGCGCTCGCCCAAGCTGCTCACCTGGACCGCTGAGCGCGGTGCTCCGGCGGGGGTTGACGAGGACGACGAGGCGTACGACTCCACCCGCATCTGGCGGATCACCCAGACCATCGACGACCCGGCCGGAGACCACGACTGGGTCATCGAGGCGGTGGCCGACCTGGACGCGAGCGACGAGGCCGGCGAGCTGGTGCTGGCGACGGTGGCGATGCGGAGACTGTGACGGGCGGTGCGAGTCCGCTAGCGTTGCATCGTGCGCAAGCTGATGAAGAACCCCGTCGTCGTCGCGGCCATCGCCAAGATCGCCAACGAGGCTCGCAAGCCGGAGAACCAGAAGAAGATCAAGGACGCTGCGACCAAGGCATTCGACCAGGTCCAGAAGCGCCGTCGCCCGCGCTGAGCCGGGCCGAGTCCCCGCCGAGGGACCACAGCAACAGCCAGAATGACCGCGACACGCTGAAGCCTAGGCGTGTCGCGGCGCGTTTTCGCGTTCTCCATGGCCGCGTAGCCCGCCCACTCGGATCGAGGAACGACGATGCATGAATTCACCTATGCCCGCGGATGGCGGAACGGCTTGGTCGAACGCCTGTCCCCGGACCAGGCTCGTGCGCGCGACGAGCGCGGAGAGCCGTACGTGGTGGTCATCCATGACGGCGAGTCCGCCATCGCGGTGGTGGGCGTGGCCCGAGCGGACCGTCGGTTCGAGGTCGAGAGGTTCGACGAGTCAGGCCGGCGCGTGGCCCTTGGCCGGATCTCCGACCCAGGTGCTGGACTCGTCGTGCTGCAGAGCCTGGCCACCTGGGACTTCACTCACACCGACGATGTTCGCGAGGCTGGGCGTCACCAGGTCGAGTACCGCAGCGATGGATTCTGCACGACCATCAAGGAGCCTCAGGGCGAGCGCGGCGGCAGCGTTCGCAGTGCCGGCTTGTGCGAGGAACGGCCACAGGCGCCGACACCCGTCTTCGGCGAGTGGTCTGACCTCCTCCGGTTCGTTCAGATCTCAACGGAGCTTTCATCGAGCGCCGGCGCCGCGCTCGCGGTCGTCCGTGCCGAGCCCTGGGAGCCGTCGCTGCCATTGCGAGCGGGCGACGTGGCCGAGCGATTTCGGGTCGGCAGCGTCCAGTCGTACCGGGGCACGAAGGTCCAGATCCGCGAGGAGACGATCGGGAGTGTCGCGATAACAGTGGGGCGGGTCATGGCCGCGGATCCCGGCTGGATCCCGAGCGGCGAGGACGCGCGTGGTTTCACGGCCACGATCCCCAGCGGCATCTATCCGGTGACGATGACCCTCGCCGCGACCGAGGAGAAGGCTGCCAAAGGCTGGGGCATCGTCGCCGCGGCGACGCTGCGGGTCGCGGATCGGCCGGTCGCTTCCTGGGAGATGGGCCTCACGCCTGGCCAGGATCAGCTGGATCTGGGCGCGGACGAGTTCTACGGGATGGGCGTAGACACGGGCACCGGGGCGTTCCTGGATGCCGCGAGAGTGGACGAGCTGACCGATGTGTACGACAACGGCGGCTGGGAGGTCCTCGAGGGCAGCGAGTCGAGTGGTGCGACGCTCGCGGACGGTGCCATGGTCGCGTACGCCAGTGGCGAGGGAGACGGTGCGTACCCGGTTTGGATCGGGCGCGACGAGGCCGGCGACGTGGTCTGCTTCGTCGCCGATATGCTGATTCTCGACGACCGATGACAGGATCGGGCAGGGCGCCGCAGCGCGGGGAACCTGGCGGGTGGATTCTCGAGATGGACCAGCCGGCCCGCTCCCAGTTATCCACAGAGTTCTGCACGTCGTCGTTGCCACCTGTGGGGTTGAGCGGGGCGGAATGCACAGGCCGTCAACAGATTCGGCCTGCGTAGCAGAATCAGCCGGATTTGCCTTGTGACACGCCCGGCGCGGCTCCTACAGTCGCGCAGATCCGGGTCTTAGAGTCGCCGTGTCGACATATAGACCCGCACGCCGTGATCGTCCTAGGCCGCGGCAACTCAACCGGGGGTGGAGGAATGGAAGACAGCTATTTCGGAGCAGGTGGTGCGACCGCGCCGCAGTTACCTCCGCAGACTCCGGCGGCCCCGCCGGCCTATCCGCCCTCGGCCCGGCTCCGTGCCAACGCCCCCGAGCCCGACGCGGGCTCGTTCGATGGCCCAGGCAAGAACAAGAAGGGTCCGACCGGTCGCCCCTGGCCGAACCTCCCCGAGCCGGGCCCCGCCACCGGCGGCCCGGCGCGCACGGTCGCGATGGTCAACCAGAAGGGTGGGGTCGGCAAGACCACGACCACCATCAACCTGGGGGCGGCGCTGGCCGAGCACGGCCGCAAGGTCCTGATGGTCGACTTCGACCCGCAGGGGTCGCTCTCGGTCGGTCTCGGGCTCCAGCCCAACGAGATCGAGCTGACCGTCTACAACCTGCTGATGGAGCGTGACATCACGCTCGCGGACGTGGTCGTCCCCTCCGGCATCGACGGGGTCGACCTGCTCCCGGCCAACATCGACCTCTCCGCCGCCGAGGTGCAGCTCGTCCAGGAGGTCGCTCGCGAGCAGACCCTGGCCCGTGCCCTCGCCCCCGCCGTGGCCAACTACGACGTGATCCTCATCGACTGCCAGCCGAGCCTTGGCCTGCTGACCGTCAACGCGCTGACCGCCTCAGACTCGGTGGTCGTGCCGCTGGAGTGCGAATACTTCGCGCTGCGCGGCGTCGCCCTGCTCAAGGACACCATCGACAAGGTTCAGGAGCGGCTCAACCCGCGTCTGAAGATCGACGGAATACTGGGCACGATGTACGACGGCCGCACCATGCACAGCCGAGAGGTCATGGAGACCCTCGTCAACGGCTGGGGTGACCGCGTCTTCCACAGCGTCATCCGGCGGACCGTGAAGTTCGCCGACTCCACCGTGGTCGGTGAGCCGATCACCGAGTACGCCTCCAGCTCGACCGGCGCCGACTCCTACCGGATGCTCGCCAAGGAGGTGCTGGCCCGATGGCAACGCGACGCGTGAGGGTCCCGGCCGCTGACGACCTCTTCCGGCGCACCGCCGATGCCGCGGCGGCCGAGGCGAAGGCCCGCCCGGTCCACGCCGTGCCCGAGCCGGCCGAGGAGACCCCCGCTGCCAAGAAGCGCTCCAGCGGCCGCGTACGTCATGACGAGAAGATGACGGTCTACATCACCTCCGAGGAGCTGCTCGAGCTCGAGCACGCTCGGCTCAACCTCCGGGCCAAGCACAGCATCGCGGTCGACCGTGGCCGGCTGGTGCGCGAGGCGCTGGCGATCGTGCTGGCCGACCTGGAGGAGCACGGGGACGACAGCGCCCTCGTGCACCGGCTCGCCGAGTGACGGTGCTCGATGGTCGGACGGCCGCACAGATGATGGATGGCCCGGACGGGGCCGACGAGCAGGAGCCGAGCGGCGCCGGGGGTTTCGAGGTCCACCTCGGCAACTTCGAGGGACCCTTCGACCTGCTGCTCAGCCTGATCGCCAAGCACAAGCTCGACATCACCGAGGTCTCCCTGGCCACGGTGACCGACGAGTTCATCGCGTACGTCAAGAAGGGCGCCGCGGACAGGTCCGAGGATGGCGGCAAGGGCATCTGGGACCTGGAGCAGACCTCCAACTTCCTGCTGGTCGCGAGCACGCTGCTCGACCTGAAGGCGGCTCGGCTGCTTCCGCAGGGTGACGTCGAGGACGAGGAGGACCTGGCGCTGCTCGAGGCGCGGGACCTCCTCTTCGCGCGGCTGCTGCAGTACAAGGCGTTCAAGCAGGTCGCGGCCGTCTTCGCCGATCGGCTCGCCAAGGAGTCCAAGCGCCACCCGCGCTCGGTGCAGCTCGAGCCGCGCTACGCCGGCCTGCTGCCGGAGGTGCTGATCGGGATCGGGCTGGAGCAGTTCGCCCAGCTCGCGGCTGCCGCGATGGCGCCCAAGCCCGGGCCGCCGGAGATCGGGCTGTCCCACATCCACGGGTCGAAGGTCTCGGTCAAGGAGCAGGCTGCCCTGGTCATCGAGCGGCTGCGCGCCGGGGGACAGGTCACCTTCCGCAGCCTGTGCTCCGACTCGCCGGACACACTGACCACGGTCGCCCGGTTCCTCTCGCTGCTGGAGCTCTTCCGCGAGGGTGCGGTCGCGTTCGACCAGGTCACCGCGCTGGGCGAGCTGACCGTACGTTGGACCGGGGACGAGGCGCTCGATGTCGATGAGCTGATCCAGGACGAGTTCGAAGGGCAGCCGCCCACGGAAGGCGGCGCCGATGACGAGGAGTTGGACGATGACTGAGGCTGCGGCAGCGGAGAGCGACGAGACGCTGGCGATCGACTTCGCCGACCTGCGGCCGGCGCTCGAGGCGGTGCTGATGGTCGCCGACGAGCCGCTCGTGGCGGCCTCGCTCGCCTCTGCGGTCGGCCATCCCACCGCAGAGGTGGTCGCAGCGCTCGAGGGCCTCGCCGCCGAGTACACCGAGCAGGGTCGCGGCTTCGATCTGCGCAACGTCGCAGGTGGATGGCGGTTCTACACGCGTGCGGAGTACGCCGGTGTCGTCGAGGGCTTCGTGCTGGAGGGCCAGCAGGCCAGGCTGACCCAGGCGGCCTTGGAGACGCTGGCCGTGGTGGCCTACAAGCAGCCGGTCTCCCGGGCCCGGGTCTCCGCCATCCGTGGGGTCAACGTCGACGGCGTGATGCGCACGCTGCTCACCCGCGGGCTCGTCGAGGAGGCCGGTCAGGACCATGAGACCGGCGCCAACCTCTACCGCACCACCGGCTACTTCCTGGAGCGGATCGGCATCACCGACCTGGGCGAGCTCCCCGAGCTGGCGCCCTACCTGCCCGACCTCGCCGACATGGAGGAGGAGCTGACCGAGCAGGTCGGCCCCGCGGCGCTGGCGGCGCAGCCGGAGGAGGCTGGGGCGGACGAGGCCGTGGCGAATGGGGATGCCCCCTCGGATGCGGCAGAATCGTAGGCGTGAACGAGCGTCAGCGAGTGAACCAGACAATCATCACGCGGCCGCGTCCGTACACTGGCGCTTGCGCTGCGGAGGTGGCCGCGTGAGTAGCCTTCCTGAGCGAGACGATCTGCCGCTGGACGACGAGGGCCTGATCCGGCTCCAGAAGCTGCTGGCCCTGGCCGGCGTCGCGTCGCGGCGCGGCAGCGAGATCCTGATGCTCAACGGCGAGGTCGAGGTCAACGGCGAGGTCGTCACCCGGCTGGGCACCAAGGTGGACCCCGGCAAGGATGTCGTCCGCTTCGGCGGCAAGCGTCTGCCGCCGATCTCCGGCAAGGTCTACCTGGCGCTCAACAAGCCGCGTGGCGTGGTCTCGACGATGAGCGACCCGGAGGGCCGCCGCAACCTGTCGGACGTGGTCGCCGACCGCCCGGAGCGGCTCTTCCACGTCGGCCGCCTCGACACCGACACCGAGGGCCTGATCATCCTCACCAACGACGGTGACTTCGCCCACCGGCTGGCCCACCCCAGCTACGAGGTCGACAAGACCTACGTCGCCGAGGTCTCCGGCGAGATCTTCCCCAACGTACGCAAGCAGCTCCTCGCCGGCGTCACCCTCGAGGACGGCCCGGTCACCGTGACCAAGGCCCGGATCATGGAGACCCGCAAGGACAAGTCGATCATCGAGCTGGTGATCCACGAGGGGCGCAACCGCATCGTTCGGCGTCTCCTCGATCACCTCGGCCACCCGGTCACCCGCCTCACCCGCACCCGGATCGGCCCGGTCCGCCTCGGCAGCATGAGGCCCGGCGACATGCGTGACCTCTCCCGCGAGGAGCTCGGCGAGCTCCTCGACACCACCGAGCTCTGACCCGGCGGCGGACGCTGTCGATGGCGTCAGTCCAGGTCGGCGTACGCCGCGAGCCCGCTGAATCCGGCGCCGATGTAGGTGCCGACCGTCCACAACCGCCCGTCGACGTCATCGAGGCCGGTCAGGACCGCGTCGTCGGTGCTCGGTGTCGTGGTCTCAACGAACCGGGCGCCGTCGAGGGCCAGTACGAAGGGGGTCGCTCTCAAGTCCGCGTCGAACTGCTCGCCGACCGCGATGGGACCGGTGCTGGTGACCTCGATGTCGTAGAGCTGAGCCGACTGCTTGGGAGCACGTGCAGCGGACCATCGCCGGCCGTCGAAGTGCCAGATCGTCGGCCGCTCGCCCCGCCGGGTGTGCTCGACCCCGGCCGCCCAGATGTCGTTGCGGCTCGAGACCGCGAAGCTGGTGAGGATATGGCTCCCGGCGTCGGGGAAATTCTGCACCAGGGTCCAACGGCTGCCGTCGAAGTGAGCAAGCCCTGGGTTCAGCGCGAGCCAAATGTCGTCGGGTGCGATCACCGCGAGCTCGTTCCCGTTGAG
Source organism: Nocardioides sp. NPDC006273 (assembly GCF_040613495.1). Classification (NCBI taxonomy): domain Bacteria; kingdom Bacillati; phylum Actinomycetota; class Actinomycetes; order Propionibacteriales; family Nocardioidaceae; genus Nocardioides; species Nocardioides sp. NPDC006273. The sequence goes on from NZ_JBEXSD010000059.1 coordinate 24,540, forward strand.
CGCCCCCTCGATGCCGTCGTCGTGCAGCGTCCAGGTGCCTGCGGCGTACTGGTAGACCACCGCATGCGCGGAAGAGTCGGTCTCACCTGCGAATCCGCTGACCCAGACGGTGCCGTCGGTTCCGAGGGCGATGTCACTGAACTGGCCCACCAAGACATCCGGGCCCTTGATCTCGCTCCAGGCACCGCCTTCCCAGTTGAGTAGGAGCGGGTGGGCGGTGCCGTTCTCGTCGTACGTCACCCCGGCGGCCCATGCGTCGCCGGTCGGATCGGCCGCGATCGCGTCGAGCTGACCGGTTGACGCCGGCGTCGGAGTCGCGGCCCAGGACCCGTCGACCCGGCGAACGATCACTGGTGAGGTGGCTTCGCCACCGTCGGATCCGGTCCCGACCGCCCAGGTGGTACCTCCGCCCGTCGCCACGTCATCGAGCATGACGTCGGTGAGCGGTAGGTCGACCGGCGTGACGGTCCAGGCGGGCGCGGGTACGACACCGGCGCTGGCAGGCGCGAGTGCCCATCCGGCCAGTGTCGTAGTGATGGTGGCCGACGCCACCGCGATAGCTGCGCGTCGACGGGTGCTGCTGCTCTGCATCTCGTGCCCCTTCGTTCAGCGACGGAGCCGATCTCCGTCGTCCGTGGGGGTGACGCTCTGGGAGGTCTCTCGGTTGCATGCCCGACCGGATCCCCGGCTCGGCGGGCGAGGGTCTGCGGCCACGCGGACCGGGCGGGACCTGAGCCCGACGTCGGATACACAAACCCGATGCGTACGCCGTCCGCGAGTCGCTAAGGTGGGCGGCATGCAGCAGCGCGTGATGAGCACGACGACGCCGGACCCACTCCGGCGCTGACCTGCTGTCCACCTTTTTCGCACCCCGCCCCGGAGCAGTGCTCCGGGGCGGGGTTTCGTCTCTGGCGGCAGTGTTCCGGGCTTCCACCTCAGGAGCACACCCATGAACGCCGATCATCGCGACCTCAACCGGGACCTCGACATCTTCGCCACCGACCCGCTGGCCGGTGCCGGGCTGCCGCTGTGGCTGCCCGACGGGGCGGTCGTCTTCGCCGAGCTGGAGCGGCTGGCCGCCGAGCTGGCCGGAGCCGACGGCTGCGTACCGGTCAAGACCCCGGTGCTGGGCAAGCGCGCGCTCTTCGAGCGCTCGGGGCACTGGGCGAAGTTCGCAGAGGACATGTTTCCGCCGATGTCCATGGGGTCGGGTTCGGAGGGGGAGAGCGGCGACGAGCTCGTGCTCCGTCCCGCCAACTGCCCCCACCATGCGCTGGTCTACAAGGCCCAGCAGCACTCCTACCGCGAGCTCCCGATCAGGCTGCACGAGCTCGCCCCGATGTTCCGTGCGGAGCGCTCCGGGGTGCTCTCCGGGCTGAGCCGGGTGCGCCAGATCAACCTCGACGACACCCATGTCTTCTGCCGCCCCGACCAGGTGGCCGACGAGGCCGGCAAGGCGCTGCTCTCGGCGCTGAGAGCCCAAGAGATCCTCGGTCTGCGGGTCGACTACGTACGCCTCTCCCTCCGCGACGACTCGCCGTCCTACCTCGGCTCCGCCGAGCAGTGGGACGATGCCGAGATGGCGCTGCGGAAGGCAGCGTCCGTTGCCGGCGTCGCGACCGTCGAGGCGCCGGGCGAGGCCGCCTTCTACGGCCCCAAGCTCGACCTGCAGGTCATCGACCCAGCAGGCCGCGAGGAGACCATCGCCACCGTTCAGGTCGACTTCAACCAGCCCGAGCGCTTCGACCTGAGCTACGCCGCCGCCGACGGCTCCCGGCAGCGGGTCGTGATGGTTCATCGCGGCACCGTCGGCTCGATGGAGCGTGTCACCGCAGCGGTCCTGGAGCGCTATCAAGGCCGCCTCCCGCTGTGGCTGGCGCCGAGCCAGGTCGCCGTCCTCCCGGTCTCCCCGGCTCAGGATCAGGTTGCCCGAGGCCTCGTCGACGCTCTCGTTGCCGAAGGCCTCCGCCCGCGTCTGGACCCCGACGGCTCCCTCGGCGCGCGGATCCGTGCGTCTCGGCGCCGTCGTGAGCCGCTCATCGCTGTCCTCGGCTCTGCCGAGGCGGCTGCGGGCGAGGTTCAGGTACGGGATGTGGGCGCGGGGGTCGAGCGGCGGGTTCTGGTTGGCGATCTCGTGGCGGCGATGAAGGGAGCGTACGTCTCGCGGGCGGGTGAGGTCGCGTGGTGAGGTTCGGCTCTTGGCGGTCGAGCTTGTCCAGACCCCACCCCTGGTTGAGACCTCATCTCCGCTGGTCGAGCCGCCGGAGCCGCTAGGCGGAGGCGTGTCGAGACCAACACAGCTCCTTACCGGAACGACCAGCCCCCGGTGGTCGAGCTTGTCGAGACCTCCCTGCCGGAAACCTTTCGCCGAAGGGCCAGCGTGGGCCGCCGACCCGGCTTCGAGGGTGTTCTCGACATGGCCCGGAGTCAAGGCGATGTATCGAGCTTGTCGAGATGACGGCCTTCGGCCGCCGGCTGCGCCGGCCGCTACGCGGTCCTGGACACCGGGCCATGTCGAGAAAAATGATGGCTGGCTATCGGGGCGGCGGCCCGGGTGTGGCGCGGAGGAATCTTGCTTCGGAACGGTGATGTGCGTGGGTGTAAGGGTGGCCCTTCGGGCCACTTACCATCCACAAGTATGAGGTCGTTCGCTCACCGCGAAAACAGTGTTTGACCTGCGCATATAGGTAGATACACGGGATTGGAGAGAGTAGAATCAGACCCATCACGACACGCCTCTGAACACTCGGAGAGGAGGGGCGGTGATGAGTCTTGAACCCGAGATCAACCACTGGGGCACCAACCCCGGCGATGTGATCGATGCAGAGCTCGCCGCCCTCGAGTCTTCCCTCGACGCGCTGCTCGCCCGAGATCCTGCCTACTGGCGCACCGGTCAGAAGAAGGACCGGTTGAAGCGGCTGGAGATCCTCCAGGCCAAACAAGCCGCGTTGAGACTGCGGGTCCTCGCTGTCTCGGGTGACATTGCTGAGGAGACCGGCGCCAAAGATGTCTCGGGGTGGATGTGGACCGAGCTCTTGGTCGACAAGAAGGTCGGACGCGCTGAGGTGAAGCTCGCCGCCGGACTCGCGAGGTACGAGCTCGTTGCTGCCGGCCTCGCTGAGGGTGTGGTGTCCCCAGACAAGGCGAGGGTGATCGTCAAGGCGCTTGAGGCGGTCGAGGCCGACCCTGAGGCCACCGTCGAGAACCTGGTGCTCGCGGAGAAGCTGTTGGTCGAGTACGCCACCCAGATGACCGCCAAGGAGCTGAAGACCATCGGGAAGCGGATCCTGTTCGAGGTCGATCCCGAACGGTTCGAGGCCGCCGAGGCCAAAGCGCTGCAACGGGAGGAAGAACGCGCCCAACGCCGCACGTTCTTCACCTCGCGTGCCAATGGCGACGGGACCGTGGACATCCACGCCCGGGTCTCATATGCGGTCGGCCATCGACTCCGCACCATCCTGGACTCGCTGGCCCAGCCGAGGAAGCTCTCGGCTGAGGACCGGGGCCGTAAGGCTCCCTATGACCGGCTGCTGGGCCAGGCCTTCGCCCGGATCGTTGAGACCTACGACGTGGACCAGTTGCCCCGCCACGGTGGCCACGCGACCACAGTGTTCATCACCATGAATGTGGACGACCTCCGCAACGACCTCGGCACCGCAGCCCTCGGGTTCGATGGAGAGCAGATCAGCGCTGCTGAGGCCCGCCGGATGGCCTGCAACGCCGACCTGATCCCGGTAGTGCTGGGCACAGGCTCCGAGATCCTCGACTTCGGCCGCACCACCCACAAGGCTCGCCCACCCCGTTCAACACCGGGCACTGCGGTTACGGGACAAGTGTTGCCAAGCCGAAGACTGCGACGCGCCAGCCGCCTGGACCGAAGCACACCATCTCAAACCCTGGTCGGCAGGCGGCCGAACCGATCTGGCGAACATGGTCTTGTTGTGTTCGAGTGATCATCGTCGGATCCACGACCCCAACTACGACTATGAACGCCTCCCGGACGGACGGATCCGGTTCACTCGCCGCGTCTGACCGCGCTGCGGCCTGCTGGCGTACCGGTCAGGCCTTGTGAAGGGCTTCACGAGGTCGGACCCTCGGTCATAGCCGACGACCTCATGGCCTCCGGCACTCTCCCTCGTGAACGATTCACAAGGTGTCATCGTCTAGTGCAGCACCCCGACGAACCTCCCCTGGCAGGACCGCCCGTCCCCGGTCCTCAAGCCCGTACCCAACCCGAACTCGCTGCGCCATACCCCGCCGCCGACCCGATAACCAGCCAAATTTCTCGACGGATCACGGTGTCAAGGATCGCCGCAGGCGACCGGCGAAGCCGGCGGCCGCAGGCCGTCATCTCGACAAGCTCGATACATCGCCTTGACTCCGGGAGCCGGCGTGAACACCATCCAAAACGGGTCGGCGGCCCCAACCCAACGAAGACCGACCAGCCACAAACGCCCGAAACTCGCCATCGAAGCCAAGAACCCACCACCGCACAGCGCTATCGCACATGCTCCCCACCCGCCGCGATAGCGCATGGGCAACCCGCCCCGACCGTGGCACCATCGAGATATGACCGTGCCGGGAGTGCTGCGGCCCTACGTCACCTCGCTGGTCACCTACGACGTGGACTTCGGGGCGCCGGGGGTGCACCGGGGGATGCCGTCGACCGAGATCACCTTCGTGCTGTCTGTCGATGAGCCGCTGGTCACCTCCTGGGGGAGTGGCACCGAGCCGGTGACGGCATGGTCGCTGGTCTCCGGGCTGCATACTCGGCCGGCGGCGATCCATCACCGGGGCCACCAGCGGGGCGTGCAGCTCGGGCTCACCACTGCAGGGGTGCGGGCGCTGTTCGGGATGCCGGCCGCAGCCTGGCGCGGCGAGCTCTTGGCCCTCGACCAGGTAGCCGCACCCGGTGGCGTACGCGATCTTCCGGAGCGGCTGGCCGAGGCCGATCCGCAGACGTGGGGACAGCTGGTCGTGGCCAGGCTGGTCGGCGCCCTGGCGCGCTACGGTGAGCCCGGCCCGCAGGCGGAGGTGGGCCGCGCGCTGGCGTTGCTGACCGGGGGAGCGGGAGTGCAGGAGGTGGCCGACGACGTCGGCTACAGCCGACGGCGGATCAGCGACCTGGTGCGCGCCGAGACCGGGGTCGCACCGAAGCAGTTCCAGCGGCTGGCGCGCTTCGACCGGTCCCGCGGGCTCGTCGGCCGGATGCCGCTGGCGCAGGCGGCGATGGCCAGCGGCTACGCCGACCAGGCGCACCTGACCCGCGAGTGGCACGAGTTCGCCGGGTGTACGCCGACGACCTGGCTGCGCGAGGAGTTCCCATTCGTTCAAGACCTCGCCGACCGGCAGCCGGTTGACTCGAGGCATGAGCACAGAACTCGTTGAAGACGTAGCGAAGATCAAGTACTGGCAGTCGATGGCGTTCCAGGACGCCGAGGCGATGATGACGTGGCTGAGGGCGATCGGCTTCGTCGAGCACGCCACCTACCGTGAGGACGGCATCGTCGTCCACGCCGAGTGGCTCTGGCCCGCTGGGGGAGGGCTGATGTTTGGGCAGGTACGCGACGAAGGGGTCCTGAAGGCCACCGGAGGCTCCTCCGCCTACCTGATCGACGACGACCCCGACACGCTTTTCGACAAGGCGGTCGCGGCCGGAGCCACCGTCGTCCGGCCGATGGTCGACCAGCCCTACGGCGGCCGCGGCGGCACCGTCACCGACCCGGAGGGCAACTCCTGGTCCTTCGGTAGCTACCAGCCATCATGAGTGCCTCGCGATATCGCACATCGGGGGTGCCTTCCGCGATAGCGCACCACAGGCCCTGAGACGAAGAGGTCCCGGAGGTACCGACCCTTTAGCCTTGGAGCCATGAGACAGGCCTACGAGTCAGGGGCCGGGGGAGCGCTGACCGGTCCGGTCGAGATCGTCGGCGTCGGGCTGTTGGGCACCTCGGTGGCGCTGGCGTGTGCGGCGGCGGGGCTGGACGTGCTCCTCAGCGACGCGGTCGCGAGCCACGTACGCACTGCGACCGGCCTCGGGGCCGGTCGTCGCCGCAAGCCCGGCGACACCCCGCAGCTGGTCGTCGTCGCGGTCCCGCCGGCACATCTCGGTGAGGTGATCACCCAGGTCCTGGCCGACAGCCCCGACGCGGTCGTGACCGACGTCGGCAGCGTGAAGGCATCGCCGCTGGCCTACGTGCGTGAGCACAGCCGTGACGACGTACGCCGCTACGTGGGCGGGCACCCGATGGCCGGAAGCGAGCGCTCCGGACCGTTGGCCGCGACCGCGACCCTGTTCGAGGGACGTCCCTGGGCGCTGACGCCGCACGCGGACGCCGACCCGGCTTCCACCGAGCTCGTCGGCGAGCTCGCCAGGCTGTGTGGTGCGGTCCCGATCACCCTCAGCCCCGAGGACCACGACCAGGCGGTCGCCCGTACCTCCCACGTACCGCATCTGATGGCCGCCCTGGTGGCGGGCCGGCTCGCGGTGGCGCCCGAGGGACACCTGGGCCTCAGCGGCCAGGGCGTGCGCGACGTGACCCGCGTCGCTGCCGGCGACCCCGGCCTCTACGGCCAGATCGTGGCCGGCAACGCACGGGCAGTGACCGATCTGCTCACCGAGGTCCGCGCCCAGCTCGACGAGATGATCTCGGCCGTCGGCAACGGCGACGCGGCTGCCCTGGACGTACTTCTCAAGGAGGGGCAGGCCGGCACCCGGGCCATCCCCGGCAAGCACGGCCGGCCCCAGACCGCTCAGGCGAGCGTCTACGTCACGGTGCCCGACGAACCGGGCAACCTGGCCAGGCTCTTCGCCGACGCGGGGGAGAGCGGCGTCAACATCGAGGACGTACGCATCGATCACGACCCCGGCCGCCCGGTCGGTGTCATGGAGCTGATCGTGGCCGACGACGCGGCCGACCGGATGCAGACGGTTCTGGAGTCCCGAGGTTGGGTCGCTCACCGGTAGGCTCCCGCCCGTGAGCAGCAGCAATCCCAACACTGACCCCGCAAGCATCGTCATCGCCGTCGACGGCACGTCCGGCTCCGGAAAGTCGAGCACCTCGCGCGGGGTCGCCGACCGTCTGCGGATGCGCTATCTCGACACCGGTGCGATGTACCGGGCGATGACCTGGTGGATGCTCACCAACGACATCGACGTGCACGACGCGGAGGCGGTCGCGGCTGCGGCCGGCAAGCCGGTGATCACCTCCGGCACCGACCCGCTCGGCCCCACGATCGCGCTCGACGGTGGCGACGTCTCGGTCGAGATCCGCAGCGACCGGGTCAACGGAGCGGTCTCCCCGGTCGCCACGGTCCCCGAGGTCCGGTCGCGCCTGGTCGCGCTCCAGCAGCAGGAGATCCGCGACGCGCTCGCCGCCGGGTCCGGCATCGTCGTCGAGGGCCGCGACATCGGCACCGCGGTGTGGCCCGAGGCCGACCTGAAGCTGTACGTCACCGCCGACCCCGCCGCGCGTGCAGCACGCCGCGCCGCCGAGGAGGGCGGCACCGACGCGGAGGCCGTCCGGGCGTCGCTGGAGAGCCGTGACAAGATCGACTCCACGAAAGGCGGTGCGGCGGTGCCGGAGGGCGCCACCCACCTCGACACCACGCCCTACACGCTGGAGGAGGTCATCCAGCTGGTGGTCGAGCTCGTCGAGACCACCGCACGCGCGACATCCGCCAAGGCGGGGGAGTGAGCGCGAGCCCGAACGCGGGTATGCCCCGCAGCGAGCTCCCGCTCACGGATGACGTCCCGCACCCGAGCCGGTGGGCGCTCTACCACATCAACGTCTACGCCCGGTGGGTGATCCGGCGCCGCTTCGACGTGCGGTTGCACGAGACCGCCAACATCCCGAAGAACGGACCGGTTGTCTTCGCCTCCAACCACATCGGGATCATCGACGGTCCGCTGCTGGCCATCTTCACACCGCGACCGGTGCACGCGCTGACGAAGCTGGAGATGTTCGAGCACTGGTTCCTCGGCCCGTTCCTGCGCTGGGCGGGGCAGATCCCGCTCTACCGCTTCGGCAGCGACCCGACCGCGGTGAAGATGGCGCTGCGGGTGCTGCGTGAGGGCAACGCGATGGGGATCTATCCCGAAGGCACCCGCGGCGCCGGCGATTTGGCACACTTCAACCGCGGAGCCGCCTACCTCGCCCTCGCCTCGGGCGCCCCGGTGGTGCCGGTGGCCATGTTCGGCAGCCGCGACCCGGGCGGCGGGATCTCGTCCCTGCCGCACAAAGGTGCTCTGATCGACATCGTCTATGGCGAGCCTTTCCGCGTGGAGCGCGTAGGCTGGCCACGTACCAGGGAACAAGTCGGGCATGTGTCGGGTTTGCTCCAGAAGCACATGCTGGTCCAACAGGACCATGCGATGGCGTTGACCGGTCGCGAACTGCCCGGTCCGCTACCTACCGAGGAGAACGATGACTGACCCCGACGTTTCGTACGAGGACGTACGAGACCTGAACGAGACCGACGAGACCCCGACCGGCCCGCTGCCGGTGCTGGCGGTCGTCGGGCGCCCCAACGTCGGGAAGTCGACCCTGGTGAACCGGATCATCGGACGCCGGGAGGCTGTCGTCCAGGACGTCCCCGGGGTGACCCGCGACCGGATCTCCTATGACGCCAACTGGAACGGCAAGGCGTTCACGCTCGTCGACACCGGCGGCTGGAACCCCGACGCCCAGGGTCTGGCGGAGCGGATCGCCGCCCAGGCCGAGATCGCGGTGTCCCTGGCCGACGCCGTCCTCTTCGTCGTCGACGCGACGGTCGGCATCACCGACGCCGACGAGGCGGTCGTACGCATCCTGCGCAAGTCCGGCAAGCCGGTCATCCTGGCGGCCAACAAGGTCGACGACATGCGCACCGAGGCGGAGGCGGCCGCACTGTGGAACCTCGGGCTCGGTGAACCGTGGCCGGTCTCCGCGCTCCACGGCCGTGGCTCCGGCGACATGCTCGACGCGATCCTCGCGGTGCTTCCCGACCCGCCGCCGATGCCCGAGGGCACCGAGATCGGCGGCCCGCGACGTATCGCGCTGGTCGGCAAGCCCAACGTGGGCAAGTCCTCCCTGCTCAACAAGCTCGCGAAGGAGGAGCGGGCGGTCGTCGACAACGTCGCCGGCACGACCGTCGACCCGGTCGACGAGCTGATCATGCTCGGTGACCGGGAGTGGCGCTTCATCGACACCGCGGGCATCCGCAAGCGGGTCAAGGAGTCCTCCGGGCACGAGTACTACGCCTCTTTGCGCACCACGACCGCGATCGACCGCGCCGAGGTGGCCGTTCTCGTGATCGACGGCGGCGAGAAGATCTCCGAGCAGGACATCCGCATCCTCCAGACGGTCCGCGAGGCCGGTCGCGCGCTGGTCATCGCGTTCAACAAGTGGGACCTCGTCGACGAGGACCGTCGCTGGCAGCTCGACCGTGAGGTCGAGCGCGAGCTCGTCCAGGTGCAGTGGGCCCCGCGGATCAACATCACCGCCCGAACCGGATGGCACGTCGACCGCCTGGTCCCGGCGCTCGACAAGGCTCTCGAGGGCTGGGAGACGCGGATCGGCACCGGTGCGCTCAACTCGTTCCTCGGCCGTCTCGTCGCCGAGCACCCGCACCCGGTCCGCTCCGGCAAGCAGCCGAAGATCCTCTTCGCCACGCAGCCCTCGACGGCGCCGCCGACCTTCGTCCTGTTCACCAGCGGCAAGCTCGAGGCCTCCTACGAGCGCTACATCGAGCGCCGCCTGCGCGAGGAGTTCGGCTTCGTCGGCACCCCGATCGTGCTCCAGCAGCGGGTTCGGGAGAAGCGCAAGCGCTAACGGGCCGAACGAAACAGGCCCGCGGGTCACCACCGGTGACCTGCGGGCCTGACGTACGTCCTAGGCCGACTTGGCCTCGAGGCGCTCGAGCACGCCCTGGTAGAGCTTGGTCAGGGACGCGACCTCCTCGGGTGTGAACGCGTCGAACATGACCTGACGGATCAGCTTCACGTGCTCGGGGGCAGCAGCCTTGATCGCCTCGAGCCCGGCAGGGGTGAGATCGACATAGGCACCGCGCCGGTCGTCGAGGCACTCACGACGCTCGACGAGACCACGCGCAGCCATCCGCATCACCTGGCGCGAGAGCCGGCTCTTCTCCCACTGGAGCTTGTCGCCGAGCTCGAACATCCGCAGCGAGCGGTCGGGAACGTCGGTCAGGTTGACCAGGACGTCGTAGTCGGCGAGGGAGAGGCCGTTCTTGGCCTGGAGGTCACGGTTCATCCGCGATGTGAGCTGTGCGTTGACGGCCAGCCAGGCACGCCACGCGACCTGTTCGTCGTTGCTGAGCCACTTGACCTCATCCATGAGGGCTACCTTACCGAGTCGTAACCGGCGCCTTCAGCACGACCGTGCATCGGGGGCCCGGCGCCGCCGGCTACGAAAACGGTTGATGCAGAAACTAGACTCTGTTCCGGCCCCTTGGGCGCCGACCCCGTAGGGCAGGTCGGGATCCGGCACCGGCATGAGGAGAGCGATGAGCATCGACACGGACAACATCTCGAAGGACCGGGAGCGGATCAAGAAGGAGTACCTCCGCGAGGAAGCCGTCCGCCCCGCCAGCACCGCCCGCGGGATCCATCACACCGCGCTGCTCGCCTCGGACGTACGCAGGTCGATCGACTTCTACCAGGGGCTCCTGGAGTTCCCGCTGACCGAGATCTTCGAGAACCGCGACTACGCCGGCTCCGACCACTTCTTCTTCGACGTCGGGGCGGGCAACCTGCTGGCCTTCTTCACCCTCCCCGGGCTGGACCTGGGGGAGTACGCGGAGGTGCTCGGCGGGCTGCACCACATCGCGATCTCGGTGACCGCTACGAGGTGGGACTACCTGCGTGCGAAGCTGGACGACGCGGGGGTCGACTACGTGATCGAGTCGAAGTCGTCGATCTACTTCGCGGGACCCGACGGCGAGCGGCTCGAGCTACTCGCCGACCCGCTGGGGGAGATGTACGGAACCAAGGTCCTCTGACCGGACCGCTGGACCGGTCAGACGGCCGCCGAGGCGATCGCGTCGGC